>JBFHER010000123.1:0-10846 GCA_041584055.1 Bacteroidales bacterium | reverse complement strand
ACCGGGGGATGAACGATTAAAAGAGCAAGTCGCTAAAATAGCAAGGGCAAGAACAATATTTCGTTATCCTCTGGCAACTGCAAATGGGGAACGTGTAATGCATCTCGAAACAGTTATTGGGTGGAGAGATACCTACTACCCGGGGGATATAGCCTATGGGCAACGACCGGCACGTGATGGGGGGCCTCTTGATATTGCTGCGGCAACGCTCGATCCGGATATGCTTGCCTATGCACAGCAAATTATTAATGATAACTGGTATTTTAAAACCTTAAGAACAAGGCTAGAAGGAAATCGTTACAGTGAGTTACTCAGTCAGATGCTAGCACCTCAAAGTTACACAACAGTAATGGCGCAGAAAACTAAAAGTAAATTACTTCCAATGACACCGGGCCAGCCTGACTTTGTTTTTGCGGATCCTGAATTGGGCGCCCTGGCATTAAAAAATGGTGATCAGATATTATATGTATCCTTATACTGGCGGGCGCGGTATGCCATTAACAACCTTGCCCGGGTCCATTTACTGAGTCCTTACTTTGAATACGACGCCACCGTACACATGCAGACAGAGTTTAACAATAGCGGACTGGTATATACTATGCCGGATTATACAAATGCACCCTATTCAGCATGGGTGGAAAAGGGATATAAAGCGGAAGGTATGCATCTTGCCGTTGCCGGGCAACAACAGGCCATTGCAAAAGTGCCGGAAGATCAGAAGGGCTGGAAGCCTGGAAAGGAAAACATTTATGCGGGGAAAGGTAATTTTTATACCTTGCTATATGGTTCCTATTTTATTGCTATGAATTGTACAGGGGATAAATCCTATACTTTGGCTATTCCGGAAAAATTTTTAGGAGGCAAAAATCTGGTGGAAGGAAACAATGTTGAAAAGAATCAGGTAAGGGTAAAGCCAATGCAAACAGTGGTGCTGTTTGCTGGTGACTGAGGGCATGATAAGCATATTTAAATGATAAGTTCAAAAGGAAAGCATTTAAGGAAAACCTTTTAAATTAAAATATTATGAAAAAAACAATTTTAGCAAATTATGGCTTTTGGTGTGATGCAAAAAAACAAACAAAACTCATTGTGTTAACGATGTTTTTAATTTCTGTTTGTTTTTCAAGGGGATATGCAGCACCAAATGATACAAGTCAAGCTTCCCCAAACATTGTAATAATTTTCACCGATGATCAGGGGTATAATGACATGGGGTGTTTTAATTCTCCAAATATAAAAACGCCCAACATCGATAAGATGGCCGACGAAGGCATGAGGTTCACTAACTTTTATGCTACTGCATCTATTTGTTCTGCCTCAAGAGCATCGATACTAACTGGGTGCTATCCCACCAGAGTGGGCGTAACAGGGGTGTTTTGGCCTAAGGGTGGAAATCTTGATACAAAAAAAGGACTGCATCAGGATGAAATTACAATGGCCGAATTATTAAAAGAAAAGGATTACAAGACCGCTTGTTTAGGAAAATGGCACCTGGGTGACTATGATCAATTTTTACCCCCCAACCAGGGCTTCGATCTTTTTTATGGGATTCCGTACAGCAACGATATGAATAACCCGGGAAGGGGTGAACCTGCATTACCCATGATGCGGAATTTCGAAATCGTAGAACAACCAGTTGATAATAATTTGCTTACACAAAAATTGACCGCTGAGGCTTTACGTTTTGTTGAAGAAAATAAGGACACTAGTTTCTTTTTGTATTTGGCATACCCGATGCCCCATGATCCTCCGGGAGCTTCAGAAGATTTTTTGGGTAAGTCGGATGCAGGTATTTATGGAGATGCTATCGAAGAAATTGACTGGGGCACTGGTCAAATAATTCAAAAACTTAAGGATCTTGGCATTTCTGAGAATACTTTCGTAGTGGTAACATCAGATAATGGCCCATGGCTCGCGAACGATAAAATTGGCGGTTCAGCCTACCCGCTGAGGGGCGGCAAATTTAGTAGCCTTGAAGGAGGGCAACGAATGCCATGTGTGATGTGGTGGCCAGGAACCATCCCGGCAGGTGAAGTTTGTGAGGAGATTGCTACAATCATGGACTTTTACGTAACATTTGCCGATGTAAATAACATTTCACTGCCTGATGACCGTGTAATAGACGGGAAAAACATCTATCCTTTAATGACTGGCGTAGAAGGTGCGACATCTCCATATGAGTATTTATTGTATTATGGAAGAGAATTAACAGCACAGAGGATCAGATACCAGAACTGGAAATACACGCCGGGAACCCCGGGGGAACTTTATGACTTGTCAATGGATGTTTCTGAATCAAATAATGTCGCAAGCAGTAATCCTGATGTTTGCACGCAATTAAAAGCAAAATTAGCCGAACTTGATCAGGAAGTGATTGAAAATAGCCGGCCGGTCGGAGTCAAGATTGATGTGGTAGAGTCTGTTGATATAACTAATTGTCCAGACACACTTGCATTAGGAGAGAGCTACTATCTGGAAGTAAGTATCCTGCCTGAAACCAACGAAGGGGTAAGTGTGACCTGGTCCTCAAGCGACGAAAATGTAGCGACCGTATCTAACGGATTGGTGAATGCGCTTGCAGAAGGATCATGTTATGCTCGGGTTACAACGGTAACAGGAGGCTTGCAAGATAGTTGCCAAATTATTGTTGGAGCACATAAGTTCGTTCAATCCTATTATCCAGGAGATACCATTAGCCTGGTTCTTGCTGATACACTGTATTCTCCCGATGGAACAGGGATACAGGTAGTAACGAAGAATGAAGTACCCAACCTTGGAATGACCAAGAAAGACAATTACTTTGCTTTTAACGATGTTACCTTTGATAAGGCCGGTGATTATAAGTTTATTCTCAATGGATCTTCGAATTCTGCTGTGGGTGTAACAATGAGTACGATTGATATTTATATTAATTTCGAAAAAGTTGGAACAGCTAATTATACAGGATCTGGAAATTGGTCGAATTATATCGATCATGAATATGTACTTACTGTGCCTAAAGTAGCTAATAATTCTCATTTGAAATGGCTTTTCAGACCTGTTTCCGGAACATGGGCCGGAAATTTCAGAACCCTGTATTATGATTTTATTCCGGGAACTGAAATTGATCCAACAGCTTTGGGTATGGCTGTGGCAGGAATGCATAATGTTTATCCAAATCCGGCTGCTGATTGTGTAATTGTTGAGCTAAAAGGAGAACAACCTGCTAATGTTACAATTAGTAATTTAATTGGACAGCTTATTTACGCTCAGTATGGCGTTCAAAATACTGTAAAAATAAGTACGGATGAAATTGAAAATGGGATGTATGTTGTTCAAATTGAACAGGGCAATCAAATTACTTCCCATAAAATATTGGTAAAATAAAGTTTGTATACAAAACATGTGTTTGATATCGAAACTTTAACTTTAAAAATAATGAAAAATAAAACTTGCCCTTTTGCTCTGATTGTCATGTTCTTTATGGTTTTTAGGTTTGCAACTGCCGAGGTGGGTGATACCTTAATAATCACAGATGGATTCTCTGTGGGTGATGCAGATCATACCTCCCAGGGAGGAGCTATGAATGCAAATGCTCCCATTGGAATTCTTGGTGGTATCAAAAATGGAGCCTGGGTAACTTATACCATTAAATCAGAAACAGGAGGGTATTTTAAGTTGTCATTTAACCATGGAACCGGAAAAGATTATGGTGCTGCCAGTGTAAATGCCTCGGTTTATCAGAGTGATGTTCCAGAAGTTAACGGAGATACGCTGTTTTTTGAATTGAATGGGAATTACAATGTTGGGATCCCAAACCAGATAATTTATTTACCCTTTTCTTTGGCGCCAGGAGAGGTTTATACTTTGCAACTAAACTTCATCGATCTTGAACAAACCAGTTGGATCGGGAATACCCATGGGATTACTTTTCTAAGATACAACAATAACATTAACATTGCCAACCATAGTTTTGAAGAACAAATACATGCTGATGGAAATTATTCAACCGGTGCAATAACATCATGGATTAAAAATGCAGGAGGTGCAGGTGTCTATAACCCAGGAACGAAGTATTATACCAATCCTGATATTTCAACAGGCCCGATAGGTGATATGGAAGGTCAAAATGTGGCGTATATCGTAAATGATACAGGTTCAAGTATTTCTCAAACACTATCAGAAGAGGTTGTTGTTGGAGAAAAATATACCCTAAAGGTGGCTGTTGGTGATAGAAATAATGAGGCTAAACCCAATTTTGCAGGTTACTCCATTAAATTATTGGTGGGCGGTGTAGAAGTGGCAGATACGAGCAATACCACTTCGCCCGAAGATGGAACATTTACTGATGTAACATTGGTGTATGAAGCACAGCAAGGCGATAGCGGTGCAATAGAAATACAACTTGGCACCTTTACTCCGGGTTCCACACATGCGGTTGATTTTGATAATGTTAGACTTTATAAAGGAGAGGTTTATTCCGATGATGATGCTGGAGAAACTGAAGGGCCAACTTTTACAATTGAAAGCCCTTTCAACAGAGAAATTCGTCAACGCTCGGAAAATGATCAGGCATTGGTGACTTTTAGCGGGCGATACACAGGAGATGCTTCGGTAATAGAAATTCAGGTAACAGACTTAATCACGGGCTTTAACAACATCGGGTGGACCAGCCTTGACAATGACTTGGATAGCATTTATTCAGGAGAATTAAACCTGAAAACAGGTTGGTATCAGATTGATTTACGCGCTAAAGCAGACGATGATTCAGTAACGGATGTTTTAACGCTGCCTTATTTTGGCGTGGGAGACATTTATATTACAGCCGGACAATCTAATGCCGCAAATTATGGGGAATCAAAACAATCATCCAGCTCTAATCAGGTCTCTTATTTTAATACGGCAAATTTACAAAGCTGGGCGCATGCCGATGATGTTCCTGTCAGCTCCTCTAGTTCAATCGGATCGAAAGGTTCACCCTGGCCAATTTTGGGCGACCTGCTGGTGGACGCTGATTCAACGGTTCCGATTGGCTTTGCGTCAATCGCAAGAAGTGGCTCAGCTGTATGTGAATGGGAGCCTTCAATTACATCCGCATGTAATAAAACAAGTGATAATTACCCGAATCTAAAAGCATTGCTTGATTACTTCGGTGCCAATGGATTCAAAGCGATACTTTGGCATCAGGGAGAAAGGGACAGAGAAAATACAACTGAAAACTATGTGACAAGCCTAAACAATATTATATCGACTTCAAGAACAGATGCAGGCTGGGAGGTTCCCTGGTACATTGCTTTGGCGTCGTATCATACTTATGTCAGGGACCAGATTATAGAAGCCCAAAAGCAGGTGATTAATACCTTAGATCATGTTTTTGCCGGTGCTGCAACGGATGACTTGGTAGGGACCGATTCGATTACAGGTCTTGCCTGGCGGCATGATGGACTTCATTTTTCTAATGTAGGTCTTGCTGAACATGCCAGCCGATGGTTTAATGCTTTGGAACTAAAACAAGAATCTGTTGTTGAAACGACTTCAATTAGGTCGCTTGTCAACGATGCAGAATTACGCGTTTACCAAAATACACAAAATGGACTGCTTACCATAGAGGGCGATTTGCAAATTTATGCTTTAAGTTTATATGATTTAAGTGGAACATTTCTTAAAAGGGTTGATGCGTCAGAAATGAACTTGTCGGATATTGTACATGGTATTTATATTTTACGCATAAACACGGAAGACGGTGTTATTGTAAAGAAAGTATTAGTAGGAATCAAATATTAAATAGAAGAACAAAATGAAAAACATTAAAAGAAATCTTTTGACGGTGCTAATTGCATTTTTCGTTTTAAATGTTGGCAACTTAAATGCCCAAAACAAAATAAATGTTAGCGTACAGTCTGACGGAGAGAAATTTGACCATTTCTGGAGCAAATGTGTTGGTGCAGGCCGTGCCAACGAAGCTTTAAGAGCCGGATGGCTGGAGCAAATGGAAAAAGTACAGCAGAACTGCGGATTTGAATACGTGCGTTTTCATGGCCTTTTTCATGATGATATGTTTCCAATTCTGGAAGAAAGGGGGCGCTTAGTGTATAACTGGCAGTACATCGATGATGTGTTTGATCGCTTACTGGACATGAATGTACGCCCTTTTGTGGAGCTCGGCTTTTTTCCAAAACCCCTGGCGGCTGAAAATTCAAAAACTCAGTTCTGGTGGAAAGGGAATGTTACTCCCGGACCAGAATGGGAACAGAAATGGCATGATTTTATCAAAGCTTTTGCACAACATGTGGTGGACCGTTATGGCATCGACGAGGCCAGCTCCTGGTATTATGAAGTATGGAACGAACCAAACCTTTATCCGGCATTTTTAGATGCTCCAAAATCTGTCTATTTTGAGATGTATAAACAATCGGTATTGGCAATCAAATCAGTAGATGAGCGCTTAAAAGTTGGGGGGCCGTCTACCAGTAACTTTGTGCCCGATACACGTTTTGAAGGAGACTTACCTAACAATGACGTTACAAAAGCCCTTTTTGAGGCGGAAGACATCAATACCCTTGAATGGCGTGGCGTTTGGATTGAAGATTTCCTGAAATATTGTAAAAAAGAGAAACTACCGGTTGATTTTATAACTACCCACCCTTATCCCACCGATTATGCATTTAATCCGGAAACAGGGAAGGGCCGAGGATCAACACGTTATGTTCAGTCGGTAATTGAAGATTTACAGTGGCTGCAAAAAACAGTAAAAAACAGTGCCTACCCGGATGCTGAAATTCATTTAACAGAATGGAATACAAGTCCAAGTAGCCGTGACCGCATGCACGATATGTTACCTGCTGCAGCATACATCGTGAAATCAAATCTGGACTGCATTGGATTGACCAACTCGCTGGCCTTGTGGACGTTTACCGATATTTTTGAAGAAAAAGGTGGCGCAGCCAGTATTTTCCACGGTGGATTTGGGATGATCAACTTTCAGGGTTTGGTTAAGCCGTCGTACCATGCATACAGTTTGCTATATCAATTGGGTGATGAAAAACTATACAAAGATGACTTTGTATTTGTAAGCCGCGATTCAGGTGATGGCAAAGTGACGGTTCTAACTTTTAACTATCCTGAAGAAAACTATGGCTCAGTTCCTGCCGGGTATAAAAGCTACCAGGATCTGAGTAAAGGAACACCAAAAAAGCTCGATCTTACGCTGACTGACTTAAAACCAGGGGCACAGTTTAAAATTGAGATCCTGGATAAAGACCATGGTAACGTATGTCATTCCTGGGAAAAAATGGGCAAGCCAGAACCTCCTACACGCGAACAGGTTCAGGTGCTAAAAGAAATGGCCGAAAATTTAAAAACCGAAGTAGTGACGGCAAATGATAAAGGGATATTAAACCTAAATCGCGAAATAGCACCTTGGAATGTAATATTGATTAAACAAATTAACTAATCATTTAATCTGATTAATGTATTAATACTTCGTGATGCGCATTGAAATTGTAATAAAACAAAAACTTGCCGAAACATGGCATTTGACCGATACGGTGAGATGAGATAAGTTAGTGACGTCTTGTTTTGAAGCAATTTCAATGCTTGTTAGATTTTCTGTTGCATATTGCGGGTTTAATCATTAGTCAGGTGGGTGTAACTGGCACTTGATAATTATAAAAATAGAAGACTTAAATCAACATATAATGAAACATTATTTACTGTTCATATTTTTAACCGCATCGGTCTGTTCGTTTGCGAATGGTTTTGTGCATCCCGGTTTATCGCATAAAAAATCCGATTTAGATCGCATGCGTTATCAGGTTGAAGCAGGAATCGAACCATGGGCAACGACTTTTGAGAAGTTAAAAGCCAGTTCATTTGCGAGTTACGATTACAACGTAAGCGGAAGCACTGCAACTACTTATCTTGATAATCTTAATGCGTTTCGTAACGACGGCTATGCGGCCTATTACAACGCCTTAATGTGGTATATAACCGGAGATGAACGACATGCCGAAAAATGTGTCGAAATTTTCAACTCATGGGTAAACCTAACTAGTGTTAGTTCTACAATGCCATTAAAAACTGGAAGGATTCTTTGGAAATTTCTTGAAGGGGCCGAAATAATAAAACATACTTACGATGGTTGGGCACCTGAAGATATCGAAAAACTGGAAGCCATGATGGTATATCCGGGCTACTCAACTACAGTAGAACCAACAGCTGCCAAACAGAGCGGTAATGTTACGTTTTATTGGACTGTGTACAATGGTGATGCTGGTCGACATGGTAATCAGGGCTTATTTGCAATGCGCGCTTTAATGGCAATGGGAATCTTTACAGATAATGAATTGATGTATCAACGCGCAAAACGTTATTTGTTAGGTCAGCCTCATTTAGCTGAAGATTTACCTTACGAACCAGGGCCGCCAATTACTTCTGGTCGCCAATCAACCTCAAACGAATATTACGACGAATTTAGTCAGCTTGGCAAAGAAAATACAATTCAGGATTATGGATATAACGAGGTTATTGCCCATAACATATGGGAGAATGGTCAAAACCAGGAAAGTTCCCGTGACCAGTCACATGCATTGTTAGGGCCATCAATAATTACCGTCATGTGCGAGATGGCCTGGAATCAGGGTGACGATATGTATGGTCATTTGGATAATCGCCCACTGCTAGGCCTTGAGCATTACTTCCGTTATAACTTAAGTTTTTATCATTCATTTCCAGACCAGACTGAACCTTGGGAACCAACCGTTGAAAATGGCGAGTTTATCCAAAGAACAGACCGAACCGGCAGGTGGAAGTCGTTGAAGATAAATCCTTGGTCAGGTGCAGATCTTGAAGGCTTGACAAGAGGCCTTAAAAATAAAGCGCCTGTTTATGAAATGAATTTGGGACATTACAAATACCGTATGAATGTTGACGGTTCTAAGACCAGGTGGCTGGAACGAGGATTTAACTTATTAACAGAAGCCATTGGCGTTGAAGATGATTCCGACCCTGTCGATCATCCTGGATGGGGAGGCTTGAAGTTTCGTCGCGTAAGTCCGGGTGACCCAATACAAGGTTTTTCTTCAGGTGTCCCTGTATTTGGAATGAATGTTTTGCCTGGTAGCATTGAAGCAGAAAATTATGATCACTTTTCAATATTTGGCGAAGGACGAACCTACCACGATACTGATAGTGCAAATACCGGAGGTGCCTACCGTTTAGATGAAGGGGTCGATGTTTCTGTATGTTCCGAGGGTGGATACAAAGTAGATCATTTAAATGATGGAGAATGGTTAAGCTATACGGTTAATATTCCGTCAGAATCAGAATACGATATTAAAATTAAATATGCGGCTGCAAATGCTGGAGGTCAAATCAAATTTGAGTTTGATGCGGATGACAAAACAGGAGAGCTTGCTGTTCCTTTTGGCGAAGGTGCCTCAGATGGTTTGGGCAATTGGCGTGAATTTACAGTTGCATCTCATGTCCCTTTGAAAGCTGGTGTGCAGCAAATGAAGATTAGCATATCGGGTACTTCAAACGCTTTTGAATTAGATAAAATTTCAGTGGTTCATAATCCGGCGGGCTTGCCATCTGTATCGCTTAATGTTGACACTCTCAATGGACACACCGCTTTGAGCTGGTCATCCGAGAATATAGAAGCAGATAGTACAATGCTTTTTCGTAACGATGAGAATTTATTTCAAACCAGTCAGCTAATTTTTTCCGATAAAATCGCTACGATGTATACCGATTCTTCGGCATTGATGAGCTCGAATTACTACTATTGGGTGAAACTATTTGAAAAAGGAAATGAGTACATCTCAAATGTAGTTACTTTAAATTCAGCATTTAATGATACTGTTGTTATAATATCGCCTATAAAATCATTTGTAGAGAAAGATAGTACACTTCAATTGTTTGCATGGTTAAGTCCGGACAGAGATGCTTACAAAAATGTTACCTGGATTAGCAGCAACGAAAATATAGCGACTGTAAATACCCAGGGTACGGTAAAAACAATTTCAGAAGGTAAGGTAACCATCACTGCTACGATTGGTTCTTACAGCGCTTCGGCGGAGGTGAATGTATTTCTAAATCCTAATATCTTAGTTATTGAAGCAGAAGATTATAAAAGTCAATCTGGCGTAAAAACAGAAAACACAGCCGATGTAGGTGGAGGGAAGAATGTTGGGTGGATAGGTGCAGGAGACTGGATGGAATATAGTGTCTCCGTTCCGTATTCAGGAAAATATACTTTGGCGCTTAGGCTTGCCTGTAATTCAAGTGAAGGTGGTTCGTTAACCATGTCCTCAGATGCTTTCGACAATTTTAAAATAGATTTTGAAAATACTGGAGGCTGGCAAAACTGGACAACAGTGTATGCCACGGTATTTTTAACTGATGGTATTCATAACATTCGGGTTACAGCAAATACCAGTGACTGGAATTTTAATTGGATGAAATTCCTTTATCATTTTGAAGCTGTTGATGCCACTGGAATAGATATCTCAGTAAAAAAATTATATGGCTTTGAAGGAACCACGCCTCAACTCTCAGCCATTATTCATCCAGTCGATTCTACAAATCAGCGTGTGCTGTGGACTTCAAGCAATCCATCCATCGCTTCTGTGAATTCTGATGGGGTGTTAAACTTATTGTCAGAAGGGAGTGCGTTAATTATTGCGACAACGCCTGATGACGTTTACTCAGATACTTGTTACGTAAATGTATTAGAGGACGTTTTTACGCCAGATGAAGACAAAAGGTATTATATCGATTGTCCATCACAAAACCTTCGAATTGCTGCGGATGGTCAAAGTACAAGCCTATATACTACAAGTATGAGTTCAACTGAGCCAAATGTGGT
>JBFHER010000122.1:0-10908 GCA_041584055.1 Bacteroidales bacterium | reverse complement strand
CACACTGACATCGGGTCTTTTGACATCAAACTGAGCAACAAGCTTCCCGACTATCAAACAAACTTCATCAGGCTTGCAAGCGATGGGTATTACGACAGTCTGCTGATACATCGCGTATTGTATCAATTTCTGGTTCAAACAGGTGCTGCAGACACCCGTCATGCAAAAAAGGATGATCCTGTGGGATGGAAGGGCCCAGGCTACACAATGCCGACAAAAATAATTCCAGGCTTGTATCATAAAAGAGGTGCAATCGCTGCTTCAAAGCTTCCTGATTATAAAAATCCAAACAACCGCTCCGACGGGTCACAGTTTTACATCGTTTGCGGTCGGGTATTCTCAGATGATGAATTGAACGACATGGAAGTGCAGAAAGGCATCACTTTTAGCAAAGCGCAACGCAAACTCTACCGTACAGTCGGCGGGGCACCTTATCTGGATGGCGAGTACACTGTTTTTGGTGAAGTAATCCGAGGCATGGAGGTTGTGGATGCCCTTTCCATTCTTCCAACAAGAAAAGATGATCGCCCATTCCAGGATATCCGGATTAAACAAATAGAAATTGTAATGAAATAGGATGCCCATAGCCACAAATAGGCATTTTTTATTACTTTTGCACTCTGAAAATTTACATAAAAGATCATGAGAGTAATCGATCAGATTCTGCAGGCTCAGGAACAAAAAAAGACAATCTTTTCATACGAAATACTACCACCACTCCGGGGTAACAGCATCGACAGGGTTTATAAAACAATAGATTTTTTAAAAGAGTTTAATCCCGCGTATATTAACATCACAACACACCGCAGTGAATACGAATATCAGGAATTACCGGATGGCTTATTTAAAAAAGTGTCGGTACGCAAGCGCCCCGGAACCATATCTATTGCTGCAACAATAAAATCAAAATACAACATCAATGTTGTTCCTCATATTTTGTGCAGTGGTTTCAGCAAGGATGAAACCGAATATGCATTGATGGATTTGAATTATCTTGACATTTACGACTTACTGCTCTTAAGAGGTGACAAAGGGAAACATGAAAAAAGCTTTGTACCTGAACCAAACGGACATGCACATGCTTCTGATTTACAGGAGCAGGTGAACAACTGGAACAAAGGTATTTTATTGGATGGGAGCTCCATTGGCCCCCTTCAAAACAAATTTAGTTATAGCGTTGCGGGCTATCCTGAAAAACATGAAGAAGCACCAAATCTTGATTCTGACATTGCCTATCTGAAACAAAAAGTTGACAATGGGGCGGATTACATAGTGACACAAATGTTCTTTGATAATCAAAAATATTTCGATTTTGTGGACCGTTGTAAAAATGAAGGCATCCATGTTCCTATCATACCAGGCCTGAAACCAATCACCCTCATGAATCAGGTACATGTTTTGCCAAAAATTTTCCATGTGGACTTACCAATTGAATTCTCAAAGGCTTTGATGGCCTGCAAAACAAAAGAGGAAGCAACAGAGGTGGGCATTGAATGGTGCACCATGCAGGCAAAGGAATTAATCGCTGCCGGCATTCCAAACCTTCATTTTTACTCAATGATGGCCACAAAAAGTGTAAAACGGGTCGCAAAAGCCATATTCTAGTAATTCGGCCCCCTGTACTGTTGGTTGTTGGAAATACCAAAATAGAATGAGAATTGCGCTATGGATCATTCCGTTTGCTGGCTAAAAAAAATTAACCTTGGATGTGTCAAACAAAAAATTGATAATACGATTAGATGAAAAACCAGAAAATTAAATTTGTGGTCGTTGGATATGGCCACATAGGTAAACGCCATGCAGAAATGGTGCGAAGAAATCCTGATGCAGAACTTATAGCCGTTTGTGACATCAGACCACTCAAAGAATTAGGTGTTGACGAACTTGATGTTCCATTCTATAAAGATATTGACACCCTCTTAGCCGATAATCTGGAGTATGATGTAATGAACATTTGCACCCCCAATGGCTTACACAGTGATTATACATTAAAGGCATTGGATGCGAACAAGCATGTTGTAGTTGAAAAGCCAATGGCGCTTACTAAGAACGAAGCCGAAAACATGGTTTTTAAATCACTGGATGTCTCAAAGCACGTTTTCTGTGTTATGCAGAACCGCTATTCTCCACCGTCACAGTGGCTTAAAGATGTTGTGTCAACCGGAATTTTGGGAGACATTTACACCGTTCAGTTAAACTGCTATTGGAACAGAGACGACAGGTATTACAAAAAAGGAAACTGGCACGGAACGGCTGACCTGGATGGCGGAACCCTGTTCACTCAGTTTTCTCACTTCATTGATATCATGTACTGGTTATTTGGAGATATCAAAAACATCAATGGTAATTTCAAAGACCACAACCATGCAACATTGACTGACTTTGAGGACACGGGACTTGTAAGCTTCGATTTTGTGAATGGTGGATCAGGAAGCATCAACTATTCAACATCGGTATACAATAAAAACCTTGAAAGCAGCATCACAATCATCGCTGAGAAAGGCACAATCAAAGTCGCCGGCCAATACATGAATGAAGTTGAATACTGCCACATAAAAGATTACGAAATGCCGGAGCTTGCCCCAAGTAATCCACCTAATGATTATGGTGCTTACAAAGGATCTGCTCAAAACCACCACCTGGTGATTCAAAACGTGGTTGATAAACTTCAAAAAAGAGGTAGCATCACAACCAATGCCCTTGAAGGATTAAAAGTAGTGGATATGATTGAGCGCATATATGCTGTGCGGGACAAATCGTTTAAAAAATAAATCTTCACAGATTACACTTTACAAAGGTTCGGCGCAGGTCGGACCTTTGTTGTTCATGGGCGCACCTAAAATCAACTTAAAATTGAAATCAATGCTATTTTTTTCTTCTTATCAAGGGAAATGCCTATTTACCACAGGTCCGGCCACCATAGAAAGCTGTTCACTTAATGTTAATAAAATGAAGAACACTTCCCGATTTAGAATCAAGGTCTTTTCAATCCACACAAAACACTAATTTTCTGACCATTAACACAACTATCATTGTTTCATCTAAGAAACATCCATGGGGAATTAGAAAAACATTTAATTAAATTTTACGTTATTTTGTTGTAAATATTTACCTTTGAAGCATCAAAAACCAAATCGAGCAGATGTCACCAAGCAGAGCAAGTCGCTTTAAGAGAGGTTGGGTATTTTGGATCCTTGATATACTGATCATCGTTATCAGCTTTTTATTTATTGCCAAACTGAAGCCAGCCACGGTAAGAATTGTTTTACCGAAGTACAGCGATCCCTTTTATATTTTTATGATCATATGGTCGTTTGTTTCCCTGGCCATAGGAAAGTACCACCTTATCAGCAAATTAAAACGAAAGGATTACTTTCTGATGATCCTTATCTCCAATGCTGCAATTACAGGCCTTGTCTCCTTCATTATTTACTATTTTGGTGTGGCACATTACAGTAGACTGATGGTTTTTGGGACCATTGGGTTTGCTACTTTGCTTGAAGTTGTTTTCACAGGTTTATACACCTATTTCCTTAAACTCAATCGACGCTCTTTTTATTATGAAGGGGAACCCATTGGAACACTCTTCGATGTCTCCGGCAATAAAAAAAGAGAAAAAAACAGATTAAAGGATCAGGCGGAAAAATCATACACATATCTGGATGAATCTCTTGTTGAAGCTTCTTCCCGTGAATTTCATGATCTGGTGGCAAAGTTCTGCGACATCAACTCAGATCAAACATTTATCGCATCCACCAGCACACTTTTCAACATTCAGAAACTCCGAAAAGATTATTACACCTCGATTATCAATCTAAAACGGATCAATGATTTAAGGCATATAAATACTTTTTTTGCTTCGGTGAATGAGCGATTGCCGGAAGACGGCATCTACATCCTATCGGCAGAAACCGCTCAAATGAGAATTGAACGGATCAAAAACAAGTATCCTGTGCTCCTTAATTATGTAGCACTTGGATTTGATTATCTGCTTAAACGGGTTGCACCAAAATTAAAGTTAACCAGAGGCATCTATTTCTTATTAACAAGAGGTCAAAACAGAGCCTTAACAAAGGTTGAAATACTTGGAAGGCTTTATTATGCAGGATTCGAAATTCTTCATGAACAACAACTGGACAAGCTTCTGTACTTTGTAATGAGAAAGAAGAGCAACCCAAAAAAAGACCAGAATCCTTCCTATGGGCCACTGATAAGACTTCAGCGTCATGGAAAAGATGGCAAAGAAATATCTGTTTATAAATTTCGGACCATGTATCCCTATTCCGAATACTTGCAGGAATATGCATACCGAATGAATGAGCTTCAAAAGGGAGGGAAAATTAAGGACGATTTCAGGGTCAGTCCACTGGGAAAAATACTTAGGAAGGTATGGCTTGATGAATTTCCCATGATCATTAACCTACTGCGTGGCGAATTGAAAATTGTTGGCGTTCGTCCCTTAAGCAAGCACTACTTCAGTTTATACAGCGAGGAGCTGAAAGAAAAACGCACCCGGGTTAAACCAGGATTGATCCCTCCGTTCTATGTTGACATGCCAAATACGCTTGACGAAATACAGGACTCCGAAATGCGCTATCTCAACGCTTACATGAATCGCCCGGTTAAAACAGATTGGAATTACTTTTGGAGAGCACTTAATAATATCGCCATTAAACGTGCCAGATCAGCGTAAGCGAATTTTTTGTGCAAAATAGAGCGACACAAGGGCAATCCCTGCTCCTACCAGAAATGGAATCCGCCAGTTTACCAACCAGAGTGCTCCACCCATTACGGGAATTACAACAGCCATGATATGATTAATTGTAAAGCCTGTTGCCATAGATGGCGCGATATCCTTTGGATCTGCAGTTTTCTTGAAATAAGTATTGATTCCTATTGAGAAACCAAAAAACACATGGTCAAGGATGTAAAGACTCCCTGCAAACCATCTGTTTTGAACCAGCGCATATCCCAGAAAAATTACAAATAGACTGATGTATTCGAGACTCAACATCCGTCGTTCACCAAAACGATTGATCCATTTTCCCATGTATGGATTCAATTGCCAACTTATCAAATTGTTTAAAACAAACAAGATTGTGATTTCCTGAACCGTAAAGGCATATTTCTCAACCAGCATAAAAACAGCAAACACAACAAAAATTTGTCGTCGGGCACCACTCAGAAAATTCAGGGTATAAAATAACCAATACTTTCTGCGTATAATTATTTTTTTATGCTGAGGGACGCCTGGTTCTTTTATCTTCACTTTTAGAAGCAGGAATATCACCACCAGCAAAATGCAACATCCCAATAGCAAATAAATCCATTTGTACGGAAATAAATACGCCAGTCCCAGAATGATTGCCCCAATGCTTACATTTGTAAGAGCCGCAACACTTTTAAATTTAGACAACACCATGGCTGTATCAATCCCTGAGAAGCTCTGAAGTGTTAAGGACTGGTTCAGTGTTTCGTAGTAGTGAAACCCGATGGACATCACAAGTGTGGTTGCCATAAGCCCCAGAAATGACGGAAAGAAACCGGTCACACCCACCGCTATTGCCAAAAGAACGACATTTAAAACGGCAAGCTTATGCTCTTTTATAAAAGGTAAGATAAAAACAACGGCAACAGCAAGAAAACCGGGAATCTCACGAACAGACTGCACAGTTCCCACCTGAAGTCCATTCAATCCTGCCTCCTCCACTGCAAAGTTATTAAAAAGTGTTCGCCATCCCTGAAAACCCACTGCCATAGAAACAGTTAGCAATAACAAAAACAAGTACATGGGATGTTGTCGTACCGAACGTGATAAATGAACCATCTGATAAAAATAAAAAACCCCGTAACAAAGACGGGGCTTGGATTAACTAAGTATTTCTTTCGCCTTTTCCAGGGCTCGTTCCAATCCTTTAGGATCTTTTCCCCCTGCACTGGCAAAGAAGGGCTGTCCTCCTCCTCCACCTTTTATTTCTTTTGCAGCTTCCCGAATTGTATTGCCGGCATGCCAGCCTTTTTCCTGCGCCAGCTCATCTGAAATCATAATTGCAAGACCGGGTTTACCAGAAACATTACATCCAAGGATACACACGAGATTTTCAATTTCACCTTTCAATTGAAAAGCCAGATCTCTTAAAGCGCCTGCATTGGAAACATCTACAATCCCTGTGATATAATTCACCCCTCCATCTGCAACAAGAGATTCTGTAAGTTTATGCTTTTCCATTTTAAGCATTTCCTTATCAAACTGATCCACCTTCTTTTTCAGTTCTGTGTTTTCCTGAAGAAAACTCTCCATTGATTTTTGGAGATTTGCAGGATTATTCATCAATTCACGCGCAATGTTCAGCATTTCAAACTGTTCATGCATAAAATCTTCAGCTTTATCGGCTGTCAATGCTTCAATTCTTCTGATGCCTGATGAGATTGATCCTTCGGAGATAATTTTAATAAACCCAATCTCTCCCGTAGCTTTCACATGGGTTCCACCACACAATTCAACTGAACTTCCAAACTTAATAGCACGAACCACATCACCGTATTTTTCTCCAAACAACGCCATCGCACCCATTTCCTGGGCCTTCTTTATTGGCACATCACGGAATTCTTCCAGCTTATAATTGGATCTGATGCGTTGGTTGACAATGCGTTCCACCCGTGTCAATTCATCTGCAGTCACTTTCTGAAAATGGGCAAAATCAAATCTCAGATAGTCTGGGTTAACAAGCGATCCCTTCTGCTCCACATGGTTCCCAAGCACCTCCCGCAAGGCTTCATGTAAGAGGTGCGTCGCACTGTGATTATTTGCAGTTAACTGACGATTTTTAGAATGAACAACCGCATTAAAAGTTGCAGACACATTGCCTGGCAATTGTTTGGCAATATGTACAATCAGATTATTTTCCTTCCTGGTATCTAAAATACTCACCTTCTCTCCTTCTGCTTCTATATAACCAGTGTCACCTACCTGACCTCCACTTTCGGCATAAAACGGTGTTATATTAAATACAAGTTGATACAATTCCTTTCCTTTGGTCTTGATTTTACGATAACGGGTAATTTTCACATCTGCTTCCAAAAAATCATAGCCCACAAACTCTTCCACATCATCGTTCATTACAATCTGCCAATCCCCGGTTTCCAAGGCTGCTGCATTTCGCGCACGTGATTTTTGCTGATCCATTTCCTGATCAAACTCACGGCGGTTGACAACCAGCTCATTTTCCTTCAGGATTAACTCCGTTAAATCAAGGGGAAACCCATATGTATCGTAAAGCTCAAATGCCACTTTTCCTGAAACCACTCGATAGTCACTGGCTTTTGTTTCCTGAATTATTTTTTCGAGCATTTTAATCCCGGTCTCCAGGGTTCTTAAGAAGGATTCCTCTTCTTCCCTGATAACTTTTGTAATAAGCACTTTATTCTTTTCCAGCTCTGGGTATGCTTCCCCCATCACCTGTATTAAAACTGGAATTAATTGATGTATAAAAGGCTTTTTCTGGTCCAGGAATGTATATCCGTACCTTACAGCCCGTCTCAATATCCGTCGGATCACATAACCCGCTTTGTTATTGGAAGGCAACTGATTATCAGCAATTGAAAATGCAATGGTGCGAACATGATCAGCCACAACGCGCATGGCAATGTCCACATCCTTATTGTCTCCATAATTCAAACCGCTTATTTTTCCCTGTTCCTGAATCAACGCCTGAAAAACATCCGTATCATAATTTGATTTTACACCCTGCAGCACCATACACAAACGCTCAAACCCCATTCCTGTATCCACATGTTGTGCGGGCAACTGTTCCAGCACGCCACTGGCAAGTCTGTTATACTGGATAAATACAAGGTTCCATATCTCAATCACCTGTGGATGATCCTGATTAACCAGTTCCAACCCTGATATTTTTTTTCGTTCCTCATCATCCCTGATGTCTACATGTACCTCAGAACATGGACCACAAGGACCGGATTCTCCCATTTCCCAGAAATTATCTTTTTTGTTTCCATTGATAATTCTGTCTTTCGGTAAATATTTCCCCCAGTATTCAGCTGCCTCGTCATCGCGCCCAAGGCCATCCACTTCATCTCCTTCAAAAACCGTGGCATACAATCGATTTGGATCTATGCCCATGGTTGTCACCAAAAATTCCCAGGCCCAGTCGATTGCTTCTTTTTTAAAATAGTCGCCAAAAGACCAGTTCCCAAGCATTTCAAACATTGTATGGTGATAGGTATCGTGCCCCACCTCCTCAAGATCGTTATGCTTCCCGGAAACCCGGAGACATTTCTGGGAATTCGCAATCCGGTCAAACGTTTTAGGTCGGTTGCCAAGAAAGATGTCCTTAAACTGATTCATTCCGGCATTTGTAAACATTAAAGTCGGATCATCTTTGATCACCATGGGTGCAGAAGATACAATTTCATGTCCCTTTTCCTTAAAAAACGATTTGAAGGCGTTCCGAATTTCCTTTGCGGTTTTCATATAATTATAATCCTTTTCTGTAATCAATAAATAAAGTTATTAACATCCTTTTCGTTCATTCACACATGCATTAATAAAACAAGCAAAACAGACCTATATTCTGCTGTATGAGCGAATTAGCACCACACGTTTTAACACTCAAAAAACAACCGGATGAATCATCCGGCCATCAGCGCCAAGCAGCTTCTCAGGTGCCCATTTTTTAGAACTTTGCAAAGTTAGCTGAAATAATTAATTTTGCAGAGAAATTAGTGAAAAAAGGATTCTAAATGGCGAAAGCGAAATATCATTTTGATACCGAAACACTTAGCTACAAAGAAGTCGCCCGGGGCTGGAAATATCTGCTCAAGCGAATTGCCATCTATTTTACCTCCAGTTTGATTCTTGGCGCCGGCATTGCAGGGCTACTCTTCACCTATGTAGAATCTCCCAAATTGAAAAATCAGCGTCATGAGAATGCCCGCTTAAAAGCGCAGCTTGAACTGATGAATCAGGACCTGGATGAAGTCTCCATGCGACTTGAAGAATTACAAAAGCGTGACGACAAGATCTACCGTGCTGTTTTTGAAGCGGATCCTATTCCTTCTTCCATTCGTAAAGCAGGTTTTGGTGGTACAAACAGGTATGAGCATCTAAAGGATCTGGACAACGCCACACTGGTGATTGACACGAAAAAGAAACTTGACATCCTCAAAAAACAACTCTACATTCAAAGTAAATCCTTTGACGAGATTGTTGAATTAGCTCGCAACAAGGAGAAAATGTTGCAGTCCATTCCTGCAATTATGCCTTTATCAAATAAAGACCTAACGCGTACTGCTTCTGGTTGGGGATATCGGATCCACCCGATCGAGAAAATTCGAAAATTCCATTATGGCATGGATTTCACTGCACCAACCGGTACCGATGTTTATGCCAGTGGCGATGGAAAAATTGTCAATCTCGTGCGCCAACAACGATCCGGCTACGGAAATTACATCGTGATAGATCACGGGTTTGGCTACCAAACACTTTATGCTCACCTGAGTGGGTTCAATGTAAAAAAGAATCAAAAAATAAAGCGCGGCGATGTGATTGGATTTGTTGGAAATACGGGCCGTTCTACCGGATCTCATTTGCATTATGAGGTTCACTACAAAGGAAAAGCCATCAACCCAAAAGATTTCTACTACATGGATCTTACTCCGGAGCAATACGAGGAAATGATTCGCATCGCATCCAATCATGGTCAAACATTTGATTAAAGGATACAGACCTTGCCATACAAGAAACCCAAAATAGAAAAAATATATTATTCCATTCGGGAAGCAGCGGATATGTTTGGGGTTAAAATATCCACAGTGCGTTACTGGGAAAATGAATTTGACATACTAAAGCCCCTGAAAAACAAAAAGGGAGATCGCCACTTCACAAAAACAGACATTGATAATCTGCATCTCATTTATCATCTTTTAAAGGAAAAAGGAATGACCATGCAGGGCGTTCAGAAAAAGCTTAGAGAAAATAAAGAACAAACAATAAACACATTTGAAATCATCAAACGATTGCAACAGATTCGTTCAGAGCTAATTGACATCCGTGATGCGCTTCAGGATTCTCCACTTGAAAAAAGTGATGTCTGATATCGATGCAGACGACCGTATAATTATTCTCACCTGAGTGCATCCACAAACCGTTATACCCTGGTTTCGCATTATTTTCACACGCTCACCTGTTTTGGGGAACAGATAGAATTTTCGTTGATAAAGCTGCGCTATACTTGACGTTTGAGCAACAACAACGCCTATCGGTTTTCACACGATTATGAGCTCAAATTACATCCCCTTAACCCCTGAGTGCCCCCGGGAAATCATACTTCCAATATAAAGAGGTCGTACTTTCGTGTTTTCAATTTTATTCTGCCATTTCAGTAATCCTGCTTTCTCCGCTTTTGCCCACACATATCATGCCTCCTTCGGTAAAAGTCGCTAAAAAGTCGGTAAAATTCTTCTCAAACCCCACCCCCAACAACCGACAATTAGAAACAGCTCACGGATAATTCGTTCTGTTAAAAGCGAAGGTGCCTTAAATTTGAATCGTAAATGAAAACAACAAATTAAAAATCAATTGTCATGAAAACATCAGGAAAAATTTTAAGCGTAATTTTTGCACTTGTTCTTTTGTCCTCTTTTACATTATCTGCGACAACAGTGGTTGGTTATTCTCAATCCGACATGGGTAAATACTGGTTAAAAAAAGCAGCCAATCACATGGTGGTTGATGGCCAGGAAGTTGATACCTATGTGATTCACTACGACAATCTTGAAACACCCGTGTACGTTGGGATTTTAAAACCTCACAAGGATTGTACTGAGTTTGTTGTTCGTTCAGACGGATTTGAAGTGTTATACACCTGTCGCAAAGGGAAATTTGGCATT
>JBFHER010000121.1:0-10987 GCA_041584055.1 Bacteroidales bacterium | reverse complement strand
CTTATGGGGCATCCCTGTTTTTGCTTTTGGGAGCAGCGATGTTGCTTCCGGACATTTTAGTGCATTTAACTGGATCATTCTTGCTGTGTTCCTGATAGGAACGACCGTGTTTGGTGAACTTGTAAAAAGCAAGGATAAAGGACTGGATGGATTCTTTCGTGGTGGGAAGAAATTGCCATGGTGGGCTGTGTCTTTGTCGCTTGTTGCCACAAAAACAAGTGTTGCAACATTCATCGCAGTGCCAGCATTCGTTTTTTCTTTAAGCGGAAATCTTTCTTACCTGCAAATGACCTTTGGTTTTGCCCTGGGAAATATCCTGATGATTTTTGTATTGCTGAAGGAGTATTACGAGGAAAATATTTACAGTCCTTACGACTTTATTCAAAATCGCCTGGGTATTAAAACAAGTCATTTGTCGCGAACCTTTTTCATGATCGGGGCAACCATGAGTCAGGGGGTTCGACTTCTGGGTACTGCCCTGGTATTAAGTGTAATCACCGGTCAAAGTACAATGGTTTGCATTGTGATTATTGCAACATTTGCCATTGTGTGGTCTTATATTGGGGGCATCACAACCGTGGTTTGGACGGATGCCCTTCAATTTGTAATTTTCATATTTGGAGCGATTTTTGCTTTACGCTATGCCATAGGTGATATCCCCGGAGGTCTGGGTGAGTTAATTGAGATAGCGGACCAAAAGGCAAAGCTGACTTTGCTTGATCTTTCGTTGGACCCACATAAAACATATACTTTATGGGTTGGAATCCTCGGCTGTACCTTCTTTGAGTTTGGATCAAATGCTGTTGATCAGGTGGTTACGCAGCGTGCATTGTGTTGTAAAAACCTGAAGGAAGCACGCAAAGCCGTTGGTTTTTCTGTGGTTGGAATCGTCACAACCTGGATCATGGCTTTTGTGGGACTCGGTTTGGTCGCATTTTATCACATCAATCCGCTGCCGGAAGATGTGAGTGCTTCCATCATGCAGGAACCTGACAGGATTTTTCCATATTATGTGGTGAATGAATTGCCAAATGGGATGTCCGGCCTGATCATCGCCGCCATGTTTGCGGCAGGGATATCCACCCTTGATTCGGCCCTGACAGCCTTGTCGCAGACAAGTGTCATGGGGATCGGAGGCCTTGTGTTTCCAAAAATAAAAACAATGGATGAACGAAAGGTGGTGAAGATGTCAAAAGTGGCCATTATTATTTGGGGGGGGATTTTGGCCCTGCTGGCTTACGTGTTTAGTTTCTTTCAGGATGGCGGATTGCTGGCACTGGGTTTCAAAGTGCCGGGCTATGCCTATGGAACCTTGATTGGAATCGCTTTTTTGGCACTAATGCGAAAAGGATCATTCACCGGCATCCTTATCGGATCAGTATTGGCAATCATTTCAATAGCATTGATGCATATTGAAGGAATAAGTTTCTTTTGGTGGTTTCCCATTGGCGCAATTGTTGTAATTTTAACGGCCTTGATTGCTGAAAAAATATCAGGCCTGACAATTGGCAAACAGAAGGAATCAATGGAATGAAGGCATCATTAAAGTAAACAGATTTTATCGAGTGGCATAGTAGATGCCAACTGTTATAAAATGCTGACATTTTAATTTATTTAGAATTATAACTTAGTAGAATTAGATCGATATGAGTAAAGTGAAGAGCAGTAAGGTATTATCCTTAACAATTTTGGGTTTGTGTATTTTTATTCAAATGCATACGATCACTGCAAATGAGCATCCTCGCTTATATGTGAGTGACACGGAGAAACAGGAAATTCTTTTAAAGATTGAAAACGAAGACTGGGCAAAGAATGCCTGGGAAGGTTTAAAAGCAAAAATCGATCCTTACGTAGACAGACATCAGACAGATCCTGAATGGATCGTTTCACGTTTGTCAATGTACTGGAAAGACGGGGAGCGTTATACCCAATGTTATATCAAGGATCAAAACTGGGATTACGGAGAAGGGGATGCTCCAATACCAACCGTGCGTCTCCCGGGAATGCGCACCTGGAACAGTTACATAAATGTTCCTCTTGAAGATCGAATCCCTTACAGTGAGTCGGGCGATATGCTCGCCATAGACCGCTCAAGTGATGACAAAACACCGGTGTTGGTACCGTATAAAAAAACCGGTCACATGGTAAGAGCAAATAATGGGGATATATTAAAACTGGCTGAGAGTGCATCTTTTGTTTACTGGATTACGAAGGAAGAAAAATATGCTAAATTCTCTTCGGATATTTTTTGGACATGGCTGCTGGGTACTTATTATATGAATCCACCCCTTGATCCGAACAAATCAACCGGTGGTTATGGCGGTTATGAACCCGGTGGAATCATGGGATATTACGATTATGAACAAATACATGATGATCTTCAGATTAACGCAGCTGCCATTTACGACTTCTTGTACGATTATCTGAATGAGAACCCGAACAAGCATTTGAACGTGATCAATAAAGACCTTACACAAGTTGCTGGTGTCGTTTTTAAACGTTTTATCGATTTGGGATTGGTGCGTGGAGGAAAACATGGCAACTGGAATGTGAATGGATTTAAAAACATTGTGCCATCCATGCTCGTGCTTGAGTCAAATGATTATTACGAAGACAAAAAAGGACGAGAGTATTACATCCCCTATTATACTGAAATTACAACCGATTACCACGAGGCATTGCCTGATTTTATAAAGAATTTTGATGAGGTCACAGGTTTATGGCCGGAATCACCGGGATATGCCTCCGGTATGATCTCGGCGGTTTTGGAAATAGGGATGCCATTGTATAATTCCGGGGTAAATACAATTGAAGATAACCCGCTGGTGCAAAAGGCTGCAATGGCAAACCTTGGATGGTTGGATGCCCGTGGAAATCTGGTGACTGTGGGGGATATGCGTGGCGGCCCAACAAGCTTCCTTGTGTTTGAACGCATGCTGACCTATTATACCCTGCAGGGAGATGATGAAAAAGCGAAACAAATGGCTACCGTTATTCGGAAAGGAATTGAGTCAGACCAGTACGATCGCAATAAGGTCGGCTGGAAAGACATTTGTTTGCATAAAACCTTGCCTGAATCCGGTAACGAATTGCCCTTCTACAGAGCTGCTTACTCGGCTTTCCATCGTCATATCATTATGAAAAATGGAAACAACGAAGAGAATGGTTTAATGTTTACCCTGTATGGCGGTAAAAAAGGTGGTCATTTGTCTCCAAATGGTCTGGCAATGCAGTTTTATGGCAAGGGGTGGTCCCTGGCGCCCGATGCAGCAGCTTATGAGTCATATTGGTCGAAGGATGCTGCTTATCACAGAGAAATTACCGGATCCAACACCATTTTGCCGGGTTATGCGCAGGGCGAAATAACCATTAATGCCATGGATCCCTATGTGGATGCAACAAGTAGCTTTTACAATACCACCGAAACATCAATGAATTGCTCTTTTGCAGATGTGTCGGCTGACGAAAAACGACGCTTAACTGCCCTGGTTAGAACGTCGCCATCAACCGGTTATTATGTGGATATTTTCCGATCAAATCAGAATGATAACGATTACATCCATCACAACCTGGGTGACTTTGCTGTTGTTAAAGATGGAATTGGCAAACCTTTGGAGTTAAACGAAGTGGGTAATATTGATAATCCTCATCATAAGGCCTATTCCTTTTTTAAAAATCCCCGAAAGGTTGAGTTTAACAAGGATTTCATAGTAACATGGGAGATCAATAAAGTGAAACCTGCTTTAGTGACCGATCTGTGGATGATGGGGCAGGGGGCGCGTGAAATTTATTTAACAGATGCACCTCCAACAACTTTGCGTGATGATGTGACACCCGGAAGGGTCAATCGAAGTCCACAAACCACACCTACGGTAATCGTACGCCAAAAAGAGAATGCGCACACACATCCCTATGTTGCAGTATTCGAATCGTATAACAAGGGAGAAAAAGCAATCAAAAAGATATCGAAAATTGCCGATGCAGAAACGTTTGTTTGTCTAAAGGTTGCGTCTGAACAAAACAATGAGCAACTCATTTTAAATGCCATCGATGCAGCGCTTTATAAGCCGGAAAAGGATGTTGAATTTCAGGGTATTTTTGGCATTGCTTCTGAAAAAAACAACAGGTTAGAGTATTTGTACCTGGGGAAAGGCAAACTACTGAAGAAAGGAAACTATCAGATAGAAGCTGTGGGTAAAGATGTGACCGCAGAATTGCGCATGGTAGGAGGGAACTATTATTATTCTTCCGATAAACCACTCCGGATAGGGCTTAAGAAAGGTGCAATGAAAGCATATCCGGCGGGTTATAATCTGATTGTAGAATAAGGTGATCTAAATAAAATCACTTACTTTTATCTGTCAATTTTAGAAAAGTGATCCGATGTGAGCAAATAACCGAAAAGATTCATGGTTTTCCCAATGGTGAATATGCATGTTTAAGGTTTGATGAAAATCAACACAGTTCTTCCTAAATAGAATGAAACAGTTTAACTCAAAGTACATAGGAAAATACGATGTTATTGTAGTCGGTGGTGGCGTTTCAGGAAGTCATGCAGCAATCGCGGCAGGAAGAGCCGGTGCAAAGGTGTTGCTCATTGAGCAATTTGGCTTTTTGGGAGGATCATTAACCGCAATGGGGGTTGGACCAATGATGACCTTTCATAACCGTGCAGGAAAACAGCTGATTTTCGGCTCGCCAAACGAAATGGTGGAAAGACTGGTTGAGAAAGGCGCAAGTCCGGGTCACATTTTGGATGGTACCGGGTATTGCTCAACCGTAACACCCTTTGATGCTGAAATGTTAAAGGTGGTGCTTGAAGACATGGTGCTTGAAGCCGGGGTGGATATCCTGTATCATACCCGTTTAATTGATCTTAAAAAGAAAGACTCGAAAATAGAATCTCTGTTTATCCACAATAAAGGTGGTGTGCAGGAGGTTGAAGCAGGTGTGTTTATTGATGCCAGCGGAGATGGGGAAATGGTAAAGCTTTCAGGGGTGCCTTTTACCGAAGGGCGTGTGGATGACAACAAATCACAACCCATGACCATGAATGTAAAGGTCGGGAACGTGGATACATTAGCTTTGCGATCTTACATGGAAAGTCATTGGGATCAGTTTGACGACGACGTGCGCAATGCGGATAAGCAAGATGTGCTGAAGCGGTCTAAACGCATCTCATCCTGGGGATTCTACGAACTGTGGGAAAAGGCAAAGCAAGCAGGAGAAGTGTCTGTTCCCCGTGATAATGTTTTGTTCTTTGAAACAAATACGGAAGGCGAATTTATTTTTAATACCTCGCGTATCTTAGGGTTAAACCCGCTGGATCCATTTGATTTGAGTAAAGCAGAAACCATGGGCCGCAAACAATGCCTTGAGATTTATCGCTTCCTTAAAAAATATGCGCCGGGCTTCGAAAATGCCACTTTGGTCAGTACTGCACCACATATTGGTGTGCGTGAATCACGTCATCCTCATGCAAAATACGTACTGAATTCAGATGATCTGGTGAAGGAGCGGAAATTCGAAAATCCAATTGCAACAGGAGGTTATCCAATCGATATTCATTCACCGGATGGTCAGACAACAGAATCGGTGCATCTGCGCGATGAAGGTGTTTATTACATCCCGGTAGATTCCCTGCTGGTCCATGAAGTAAGTAACCTGATTCTTGCAGGAAGGGCCATCGGTGCCGATCATCATGCCAGCGCAGCCATACGGGTGACACCCATTGCCATGTCCATCGGACAAGGTGCAGGATGTCTTGCCGGATTGGCTACATCCTTGCATGTTCTGCCGGATGAGGTGCCTTATGAAAAGTTGAAAAAGCACCTGCTGTCCGTTGGTGTTTATCTTGGAGATGACATAAAATCATAGTAATAAATTTTTATGACACATTTAATTTACGTAGTTATTTAGACTTGAAATGAATTATCAACACATGAAACAACCATGAATAAAGCGTTCAAACACAAACCGCGTGCCGTTTTAAGCTTCAGACTCCTACGCTGAAGCTACAGTGCCAGCGTGCGGAGGCGCAGTCATTAAACAGATGAAAACACTGAAAAAGAACAAAGAATAAAAAATAAAATATTGAATGAGATATTCACGAATGTAGTATCAAACAATAAATAAAAACAAAAATGAAAAGAAAGATTAGCTTAACAGTTTTTATGATGATGTTAATATCAGTTGTAGCAATGGCACAAAAGGCTGATATAAAGTATGCGCCTGGTTTCAGATATGCCCCCGACAGGGATTTCGATATTGCCTGGGAAAATGATTTGGTAGCATTTCGGGTGTATGGCTTGCAACCCAATGCTGATGATGGTTTAAGTGGTGTGGATTGCTGGCATAAAAAAGTGAGTTATCCGATTCTGGATAAATGGTACAAGGCAAATACGGCAAAAACCGGGTATTATCACATCGAACATGGCGAGGGGTGCGACCAATATCATGTTGGAAAAACACGCGGCTGTGGAGGCTTAGGAATCTGGAAGAATGAGGAGATTCTACGCTCTGGCCTTTATGAATCCTGGGAGGTGGTGTCTCAAACCCAAACAGCCATCAGTTTTAAGCTGGTTTACAGTTGGACGATTGACGGTGAGCGCATCGTTGAAACCCGCGTGATTACACTTGAGAATGGCAGTCAGTTGTACACAGCTAACAGTAGCTTTACAAAAAACGGATTTCCAATTGAAGGGCTTGAAATAGCCATCGGTTTATCCACCCAAAATGCAATTGCTGATGTCACTTTTAACGAAAAAGAGGGCTGGATGTCTGCCTGGCATACAATGGCAGAAAATCCTGCAAAAATAGGTACAGGTGTTCTGGTTGATACGCGGTATTTGATTAAAATGTTTGAGCAAAAATCGAAAGAGAAAGACAGTTCTCATGCACTGGCAATCATGAAAACAGATGGCAATGGCAGTATTAAGTATTCCGCAGGATTTGCCTGGGAAGCTGCCGGTAAGATAAAATCGCATAAAGAATGGAATGCTTATTTGAATGATTGTGCAACCCATTGAACGCTATTTGAGACGAATATCCTATTCTCAACTGATGTGATAGAATATCTTTGTTTAAGGAATTGTAATGTAATGTATATAAATATGATATAAGGTATTCGATGCGGATAAAATAATTGCTAAAACATGTATCTCTGAGTTAGCCTCAAAGATGATTATGATTCTAAGCTTTTTTATCTTGTGTCATTGTTCTTATGTCTTGATTCTTATTTAAAATGAAAAAATACGCAATTGGAGCAGATGTGGGAGGGAGCCATTTATCCTGTGCCCTTGTAGATCTTGAAAAAGGAGTCCTTGTTAAAGGTACACGTCACGAAGGTGATGTTGATAATAAAGCCGACGTTCAAACAATTATCAAAAGCTGGGCCGATGTCCTGCTGAGATCATTGAATGCGATTGATAAAAACGAGTTGGCAGGAATTGGTTTTGGAATGCCCGGACCATTTGAATATGCCACCGGCATTGCCCGTTTTGCACAGGTTGCAAAATACGAAAGTCTGAATGGCATCAATGTTGCCAGCTTACTAAAGAAAGCATTGGGCCTCGACGAATCCGTTCCGCTTCGATTTATGAATGACGCATCCGCTTTTGCAGCCGGTGAAGCTTGGTTGGGAAGTGCTTCGGATGTGGATAAAAGTGTATCAATTACCTTAGGGACTGGTTTTGGATCCGCATTTGTTAATGCCGGCGTTCCTGTTGTAGAAGGAGAAGGAGTTCCAAAGATGGGATGTGTTTGGCATTTGCCTTTTGAGGATGGCATTGCTGATGATTCTTTTTCAACGCGATGGTTTATCAAAAGGTACAAAGAAGAAACAGGTCTGGATGTGAATGGAGCCCGCCCAATAGCTGAAGCGGCACCAACAAATCCGAAAGCTGCTGCCATTTTCACTCAGTATGGTAAAAATATGGGTGAATTCTTAGGGCCCTGGTTGAAAGCTTTCGATGCCAAAGTGTTGGTTATCGGGGGGAATGTGACAGGCGCTTATAATTTGTTTGGCCCTGCTTTTGAAGAGGCTTTAAAAGCGATCGGTGCCAAAACAAAAATTAAATTATCATCCCTGAAAGAGGATGCAGCAATTATCGGTAGTGCCCGGATGCTTGATCCTGAATACTGGCCAATGATACAGCCAATTCTTCCTTTGATGTAAACAATCTAAAAACTAACTAATACTTCTAATAAAACGAAAATGGAAAACAAAACATCTTATAAAAGCATCCTGCCTGTCCTGTTTGGATTTTTTGTCATGGGATTTTGTGATGTCGTTGGTATCTCTTCTGCTCATGTAAAGGAAGATTTGCTTGGGGATTCTGCATACGCAGATACCTTGTCGAACATGATTCCAGTGGCCCTATTTGCAATGTTTCTGTTTTTTTCTGTCCCAACCGGAATTCTGATGAACCGCATAGGAAGGAAAAAAACCGTTCAGTTAAGCAACGTCATTACCATTGTGGCCATGTTTATTCCACTCATTCATTATGGCTTTATAACCATGCTTCTGGCTTTTGCCTTGCTTGGAATCGCGAACACCATTTTGCAGGCTTCCTTAAACCCGCTTTTAACCAATGTTATTCAGGGAGATAAACTCACCAGTAGCTTGACTGCCGGACAGTTTGTTAAGGCAATCTCATCAGCATCTGCGCCCTGGATTGCAGTTTTTGCAGCTTCTTTTATGGGGAAATGGATGTATATCTTCCCGATTTATGCGGTGATAACAATCTTGTCTGCCATATGGTTGCAGATAACGCCCATTAAAGAACAACCGGTTAAGGAAAAAGCAACCACCTTTGGTGAAGTGATGGGAATGTTAAAAGACAAAACCATTTTACTGTTGTTCCTTGGAATTTTATTTGTGGTTGGTGTTGATGTGGGTATGAATACGGCTGCATCAAAAATTTTGATGGAACGCGCTGGTCTTGATGTTTCAGCAGCAGGTCAGGGGCCTTTTGTTTATTTCATCGCACGTACAATCGGGGCATTCCTCGGTGCTATTATTCTTGCTAAATTCTCCGCAACGAAGTTTTACAAAATAAATATTGTGGTTGCAGTAGCAGGTTTGGTAGCTTTGATATTTATTGGTCAAACTTATGCCATTTTTGCACTCTATGCTCTGGTAGGATTTACAATTGCGAATATTTTCCCAATTATCTTTGGTAGAGCAATCCAATCCCGTCCGGATAAAGCGAACGAAATATCCGGCTTAATGATTACGGGTGTATTTGGTGGCGCGGTATTGCCATTCTTCATGGGTATACTCTCGGACATCATCGGTTCTCAGGTAGGATCTGTGATCATTATTTTGGCAGGGGCATTGTACTTAATGTATCTGGCATTTTCAGTGCGGGAAGAAAAAATCTGAAATCACGCTTCTTAGGAAGTTTCTGAAAAAATACAAAGGGGTGCAGTTGTGCATCCCTTTTTTTTGTAATGTCATGATAGTAAATTTATCGCATAGGTGCATCTCTGTATAATTGCCATCAATCGCCAAAAAATCACAAAAACAGTTAAGTGGATGAAACAATATATATCTTTGGTGTTTATAGGCTAAACGAAACAATCAGATAATCAGTAATTATGGAAAAATGGACAATGGATGAGGTGGCTGATCAGACAGGAAAAGTAATGATCGTTACAGGTGCCAATGTTGGATTGGGATATGAAACAGCATTGGCGTTGGCGAAAAAAAATGCCACCGTAATCATGGCATGCCGTAATGCAGAAAAGGCAGAACGGGCAAGACAGGAAATTCTGAAACAAGCACCCAGTGCAAACCTGGAAGTAATTCCGATTGATCTGTCAAGTCTTAAGTCCGTGAGGTCTTTTGCCTTGAACTTTCTTAAGAAATACAAGCGTCTGGATGTGTTGATCAACAATGCGGGTATCATGATTCCCCCTTTTTCAAAGACGGAAGATGGATTTGAAAGTCAGATGGGTGCAAATTATTTCGGTCATTTTTTGCTCACCGGTTTGCTATTGCAAGTGTTGAACAGTACAGCAAATGCAAGAGTGGTTAACCTGAGCAGCATTGCACACGAAAATGGAATCATCGACTTAGCCAATCTGCATGCTGAAGTATCTTATTCAAAAATGGGTGCCTACGGGCAAAGTAAACTGGCGTGTTTAATGCATGCACTTGAGTTACAAAGAAGTCTTGAAAAGTCAGGTTCTAAAACCATTGCTGTGGCAGCTCATCCGGGTGTTTCCAACACAGATCTGGCACGACATATTCCAAAAGCTTTGATCTTTGTATTGATGCCCTTTATTTCTTTGTTTAGCCATAAACCGGAAAAAGCCGCTTTGCCTACATTAATGGCTGCATTAAAAGCGGATGTTGCAGGTGGTGAGTACTTTGGCCCTGCCGGGTTCCGCGGGATGAAGGGAAATCCCGCTAAAGTCGTTGCAAAACCTCATGCATACGATGAAGTGGTCTCAGCAAAACTTTGGGCTGAATCGGAACGATTAACGGGTATAAAGTACAGTTTTGCTTAAACGTATCAATTATCGATCTGAAATAGGCAGACTTCCCTGGACCAATAATAAAAATCATTGTTGTCCGCATAAAATTCGATCAATGGTTTTGTGTGATCTAGTCTCTCCTTCACAATGCTATGGCTGAGCAGTGCGCACAGGCTATTACTTTAGCTCACTATTATTTTTCTTTCATTGGAGTTCGTGATTTTCGCTTTGCTCCAATTCTTCTTTCAGCCGAAGAAAGTAAACACCTCATGTCGCCTTTAGCTTTAGCGGTGGCGCAAGAAGACCGCACGCTGTCGCAGTAGCTTTAGCGTATGAGACTGCTGCACGGAATTCCATAAAAATCAAAAAAGATTCTCTAAAATATACGAAACTCACTCCGCTCAAACAACGCATATTTTTAACGATAATCTGTTTGATTTTCTTAACGGAAATTCCATGAGGCGGATAGCGAGCCCCATGATGACATAAACGTTCAATTCCCTTT
>JBFHER010000120.1:0-11126 GCA_041584055.1 Bacteroidales bacterium | reverse complement strand
TTAGACGGTACGGCCATGGACAGGAAAGGTTCTTGTTTTCGGATGAACAATTAAAGTACATTGATGAAAACATAGCCTATATCACACTTGAAAAGATTCATGGATCCGGCGTTTATTCAGGAGGGAATCTGGATCAATCCACAAAGGCAACCGCTGAACTTCTACAGAATACAAAAGTCTTGCTTTATTTACAGGCTTTTTATGCATGGCAAAGGTACACGGCCATCTATAATATGGACAGAGCCAGTTATCCAGATCTGTTTGTTCCGGACGATGGCATGGACCCATTTGCTTACAATCAGGGTACTGTAGCGGGGCGTACATTTTGGGCAAAATTATCCAATGACATCGTCAATAACAGCCGTGTTGTAGGTACCTACGTGGATGGAATTGGGAAAATTTCTACGCACAATCATGCAGACTGGTTACCTGAATTTAAAAAGACCTTGTCCCAATTGGACGGATTAACCATACACAATGGATCTCCGGTAGAAATCCTTGATCATACAGATGGATTTATGAGGGAGGATTTAGTTAAGGGTACAGCCGCTGAAAGGCGGGAGAACTTCGATTATATACTCAATTATGTGGACCCTGATAAGCACATGTTCTTAAATAGTTTTCATTCAGACTATCAATTTGCTTTGGCAGGTTTTCTTATTCTGGCGCATGAAAAAAGCTTTTTCCGGTACTTTCCTTTGGCCGCTGATTTGAGTAATAATTCAGCACGATGGAGTGATGTGTTGTGGCATTGTAATGAATACGATTATCCCTTAGGAGCCCCGCTTGGAAAGGCGGTTAAAGATGGTTTATATGTCTATTCCCGTTCCTTCGAACACGTGGATGTGTGGATTGATATTCAGAATGAAGATTATGTTTTGGCATGGGATTGCGTGGATTCAGATTCAGACGGCATGGATGATCTTTGGGAATACAGGAATTTTAACAGTACAACCTCTGCCGGTTCATCAGAGGACCCGGATGGCGATGGTGCAAGCAACCTGGAGGAATACCATGCCGGTACTGATCCAAACAGCAGCCGGGTGGGCAGAACAAACCTCGCACTCATGGGCACTGCATCGCATTCATCAACAGCCTTTGATGGCAATGCATCAAATGCTGTTAACAATGACATGGCGCAAACATCTTCACTCACAAACATCGAAGATAATCCCTGGTGGCAGATTGATTTAGGAGCCATTTATTCCCTGGATGAAATCGTTATCCTGAATACAAAAGATACGTGTTGTACAGACACGATTATACCTTTGACAATTTCAGTTTTAGATGATGAAAATAAAGTGGTATTCATCAATACATTTACCAATTCCCCCGATTCATCACAGTGCCTTAAAACGGGATTGGTAGAGGGTCGGTTTGTAAAGATTCAGTTGAATGACTCTTCTGCATTGAGCCTTGGCGAAGTTCAAATTTTTACCACCATAGGTTCTAAGGAAGGTGTTGTTCAGCTTCTTCCAGGCAAAAGTCCGGAACAATGTGTGGGTGTCCTTGAAAACAGCTCGCTTTATTTGACCGAACAAGCATTTACCAACGAATTAACATGGAGAGAAATATTTAAGGGAAACGGTACATTTACCTATCAACTTATGAATACCAATTATTGCATTTCAGGGGGCGACAATAGTGCTGAGGGACAGACTGTCTCTGTTGATTTATGCAACAATGATGATGAGGGGCAATTGTGGTATAAAATGGAAACAGATTTGGGTTATTATCGCCTTTTAAAAAGTAGCAATACAGCATATGCTTTAGGAGTGAGTAATGACAATAGCTTGCAATTGCAAAATACAGATCGTTTAAACCTCAATCAGTTCTGGAGACAAGGTTCATCCAGTCAAATAACATTTTATGTAGAAGACGCAGCAAGTTTACAAAAACTGTCTGATGTTTCAATTTCCATCAACGACCAAAGGTTGACCACAGATGGCTTTGGTGGTGCAAGCGCGCAATTTATTGATCAGAATTACAGTATTGTTATAGAAAAAGAAGAATATGTATCGAAAACAATCAGTCTAAACCTACTTAAGGATACAACCATAAATATTCAAATGGAAAAAGCGAGATACAGGTTTGAGTTTAATATAAAAGATGCCCAAACAGGTGAACGCATCGACTTTGCCTCAATCTGGATTAATGACATGTATTCTTTAGCCAATAGAGATGGTGAGTTTTCAATGATTATGGAAGTTGGTAAATATACGTATTCAGTTGACAAGGACGGTTATGGTCAGGTTTTGGATTCTATTGTACTGGCAAATGATACGACCATTTCCATTCTGCTGGCTTCTGTTTCTTCTTTAACGCGGCAGGACGATTTTGAAGTTCAGGTGTTTCCTAACCCGGTGAAAAATACACTGTATGTTACAGGGATGAATACTGATTATGCCTTAAATTATAAGGTTTTTAATGCTTTGGGGGAAGTGGTCCAATTTGGAGACCTTACAGAAAAGATAGACATGTCAGGTTTAAACAGGGGGGCCTATGTTATATGCATTACAGATAATAAAAGGAAGATGAGCCATAAAATAATATTTAAGCAATAGTAGATACATCATGAAAATAATGTTTAAACGTCATACTACAATATTCATATTTGTATTACTCTTTGTTTTAAATGGTACATCTCAAACGCTGGAGGATACATTCGAACCGATTACGAATTCGGAAGATTTACCAGGAAGCTTCGAAGAATTGTGGGAAGACTATGATCCTCACAAAGAACCACTTGATATAGAAGTTTTGCATGAATGGGAAGAAAGTAATATCGTGTTCCGTGTTATCCGTTACAGGGTGATTGTAGCTAAAGGAGAAAAATGTATGGTGGCTGCCGTATATGGATATCCCAAAGGAGGAACAAATTTACCAGCTTTGGTAAATACACATGGCGGCGGGCAATATGCTGATTACCGGGCTGTGCGCTCTAATGCAAAACGTGGTTATGCGACCATTTCCGTTGCCTGGGCCGGTCGAATCAGAACCCCTGAATACCTTGTGACCGCAGAAGGTGTACAACTGTACTGGGATAATGCAATCAGTGATCCTGACTACCGAATTACCACCGATTGGGGTGCGCTCGACGGTTATCATGCGCCAACTAAAAATGAAGGACATAGTTCATTTAACACTGCCGCTAAACCCTATACAATTGATGCGGTTGAATCACCTCGTAACTCAGGATGGTTCTTGTGGACTCTTGCAGCAAGACGGGCGATTACATTTTTAGAAAGTCAGCCTGAAGTTGATTCAACAAGGATAGGCGTATATGGGCATTCAATGGGAGGTCAGATCACAGTCCTCACAGCGACCGATCCGAGAATAAAAGCTGCTGCACCTTCGTGTGGCGGGATAAGCAGCTATGGCATATCATTTCCTGAATATGAGGGAACCATTGCTGATACTGCCAATTTATCGCATATAACCTGTCCCATCATATTCCTTAGTCCAACAAACGATTTTAATGGCTTTTACAGAGATCTGACTCCTGCTACGAAGCTTATTAAAAGTGATGAATGGCGCGTGGTTAGCTCTCCCTATAAAAGTCACACGGATTTTCCTGAGTTTCAGGTCAGTGGTATGCGCTGGTTTGATCAACATTTGAAAGGTAATTTTAAAATGCCGGAGTCTCCAGCAACAGTATTACAGCTGGAAACGAACGATAAGACACCTACATTTACTGTTGTACCCGATTCGGACAAACAAATACTTTCTGTTGATGTGTATTATATTCAACAGTCAGAACCTGAAAATCTTACGGACAGAAACCTTAGAAAATTCAGGCATTGGCATTATGCAAAAGCCGTTAAAGATGGCAATACATACAAGGCAAAAATTCCTTTGGAAAGTCTGGATAAAACATTGTGGTGTTATGCCAATATAAAGTATCTGGCTGATGATGCTATCCCTGGTGCCGGCTATGGTTATTCTGAATATGAAGAAGATAAGTTTAATGTTTCATCTGCAACCTCGGTGGCTACCCCGGCAGATCTAAAGGCCGCAGGTAGCGTGGTGACGCTGCATGCCTCATTGGTCATTGAAGATTTTGACGAAGACTGGAAAAAAGATTGGTATACACATGTGACAAGTGGTTGGAGCTACAATACCCATAAAATGAACAGCAGCTTATGGGGACCGCCAACAACCGGGAAGCTGAAAATCGTTCTAAGGAGCAGCCATACCAATGATATCTCAGTATCGTATGGAAGTTATAAGACGGTGCTGTCCCTGCAAGGTGATAACAACTGGGATCAGTTTTACCTTTCTCCTTCCGATTTTAAGGATGGAAATGGTAGTGCCATGTCAGGCTGGGAACCACTAATCGTTTTTAACTTAGCTCCATCAGGCACCTGGATTGGAGACGATCCTGAGTTTAAGCTGCTCAGATGGTATCGGGAAGGAACAATTCAAACACATTTTGAAGCGGAGGATGCAAGCATTTCAAGTGGAGGGGTCACTGAAAACGCTACGGCATCTGCAGGAAAATATGTTGATGGCAATGGAGGCTTTAACCTCTTGTTTAACGCGGAAGGTGTTGGCTCAGTGGACACTTTATACTTTTGTGTTAAAGTGCCAAGTGGAACACGCGCTATGGGCGTCTTTGTAAACGGAATAAAAGCAGGTGTAATAGCTTCCTCATCAAGGGAATGGGAAGAACATAGTGTTGTGACCAATTTACCAGCAGGTTCTTGTCAGATTGAGCTGAAAGACAGTGAAGGTTCTACAGAACTGGATGTAGACTATATGCGCATTGAAGGAATAGAGCAGATTGAGGGTGTTTTTATAGAAGCTGAAGATTACATCAGAATGGATGGTGTTGATATTAAGGCTACGGAAGATGTGGATGGCGGACTTCATGTTGAAAACATTGACAGCAATGATTGGATGGAATATACGATTGATGTGCCATATTTTGGTACATACAATGTAGACTATCGCATAACGCCAACCAAGAAAGGTGGCATGATATACCTGTATGCAGATAAGCACCTTGTGGGCATTGATTCGATCAAAAGTACAGATACCTCAGATGTATGGCTTACGCAATCCGGATCCTCGCAAATAACCCTCCGCAAAGGAATTCAAACGCTTAAAATAGTCACAGTTGGTGGAGGGTTCAGCCTGAATTGGTTGGAACTGGTTCCAGATAATGTGGTAGAAACCGGAAATGCTTCAATAAATATGGCGGCACAGGGAATGGCCACACAATCATCAACAGTTTCGGGAGGAGAGGCAGCGCTTGCCATCGATGATAATACGAATGAAACCTTTTCCCTCACCAACACAGAAGACATGCCCTGGTGGCAGGTAGAACTTGTTGAAACAGAAAGCATCGGAGGTATTAAATTGTTTAAAAACACCGGCAACGACTCCTTTAAAAATTTTACAGTCACAATTTTTGATGAAAATGGAAACGATGTTTTTGCGAAGAGTTATACAGCTTTTCCAGACACTTTTTTGATGGTTTATCCCGGCGGGGTATCTGGCAAAAAAGTTAAAATTCAACTTAACGGAAAAGGGCTTGCATTAAGCCTTGCTGAAGTACAGGTGCTGAAAGTTGCTGGTTCTGTGAGCAGAACAGCGCAAATACTGTTGCTCGATGATAAGAAACAATGTGTCGGTGCGAACGATGAATTATCAGCCATCCTAAAAGTCAGGGGACAGAGCAACGATCTGCGATGGGATGAACTGGACATGGGCAACGGATTTTATGCCTATCGTCAGCAAAATACAAACTATTGCATTGATGGTGGAGAAAACAGCTATGATGGGAGGGATGTTTATTTAGGGGAATGTTCCACAAACAACGACAACCAGCAATGGCTTAAAAAACAAATCGGGGCAGATACCTGCATACTGCTAAAAAAAAGTGCCATGGAATATGCCTTGACAGCAGGTGCAGGCGGTAACATTCATCTTGATAAAACCAATGTGATTAATAACAAACAATATTGGATATTGGATCCCCGAACTCCTTTTGCTTTAAACCTCACACTGAAAGATAGCTCAACAAAGGAAATCCTGGAAGGTGTGGACGTTTCAATCAATGGAGAACAATATTTAAGCAATGATGTTGGTGAGGTTGCAGCGTATCTCAGTGGTAGTGAGTACAGCATCATACTTTCAAAGAAGGGTTACCATTCCATTTTCAATACACTCGATCTGGTAAATGATACATCACTTGCTATTGCAATGGAAAAGAAGAAGTTCAGCTTTGAATTAAACATTTCAGATTTTGAAACAAACAACGCGTTGTCAGGTGTTTCGGTAGAATTGCATAATTCTGTTTATATGACCGATGAAAAGGGACATTTTTCTCAGCTCCTCGAATTCGGGGAATACGATTTTGTGTTAAGTAAAGAAGGCTTTATTCCGATTAATAAATCCATTTTACTTCAAAACGACTCTTCAATTTCGCTGCAGATGGAGAAACTCACATACAGATTGGCATTCAGGGTAAAAGATGCGGCCACTGAAACTATTATTCCTACTGCCAAAATTAACCTGAATGATTCAGTTTATGAGACAAACCTATTCGGGAGCCTTTCACTTGTCCTATTGCCAAATGATTACACCTATACTATAAGCAAAGAAGGCTATCAGGATATAACAGGAACATTTACCCTTTCAGCAGATTCAACAATTACGGCACGATTGTTAGTACCATCCGATCTAAATAAATTGGATGTCAATACTGTGCGAGTTTATCCTAATCCTGTATCTGATTTTCTAAGGGTCACACTGGATCAACCGGCAAGCTTTCATTTGTATGGCCTTGCAGGCGAATTAAAGCATTCAGGAACCTTGAATGCGGGTGGTAGCTTCATTGATGTGAAAGCATTGGCATCCGGAATCTATTGGATGATCATTAAAGTTGATCCCAACCTGGTAGTTCGTAAAGTTATTATTAAACAGTGAGTCTGTTCCGTGTCTTCTTCGTTTTTTTTTCAACAAAATTGATTATTAACATTTTAAATGTGCTTGTTTTTGATTTTGCTCTTAAATACTGGAGTCTGTTTTAGAAATAAATTAATAATGCAGATTTAAAGCAACGAATTGGCATAATAAAGAATCTCCGTAGTTTTAATTCTCAATATTTTAGCGTCATTCAAATGTAGATTGAGGCAGGTTCCCGGATTAAGGTGTCCACTAATTCAGCTTGCTATTAGAGAATTAAACAAAAACCAAATAAAAGAATAGTATTAGAATTAAATTTAACGATTATGAGAAGACTTACAACTTTTTTTATGTGCCTGTTTGTAGTAGGCACTTTGTTTAATTCGCTAAATGGGCAGAATATCGCTTATGTTGGGACATCCACCAAGACGGATGCCCAGGTGATTAATGGCTTAAGCGCATTAGGTTATAATGTAACTGTAAATTCTGCATTAGGTGCAAATCTGGATGCGGGAAAAGCAGCAGCATTGAATGCTTACGACCTGGTAATTATTGGACGGGCAAACAATAGTGGAAGCTTTGCGGCAACCTACAACCCGTTTTGGCAAACTGTGACAACCCCGGTTTTAAACTGTTTTAATTTTGGATTCAGAGCTTTAAGGGCGCAATGGTTCGAAACGGCTGGCAATATTACAAGTGCTTCAAACTATATGATTGTGAATTCCCCAGAACACCCAATTTTTAAAAATACCTATGTTAACCCGGATACTGACTCAACATCTCAGTTGGGTAATGAAAATAGCCCAGGATGGCATACCGTTACTGCCACAGAGGCCGGAAACGGTCATGTGTTAGCTTCTTCGGCAGCTGCTGACGGTTATGTAACAATTGTAGAGTGGGCAGCCGGTACAGAAATGTGGACCGGTCGTGGTGTGCATGCAGGGCTTAGAATGATTTTTGGATTGCCCGGTGATGTTGACGTAGATGCGTTATCAGAAGATGGAATGTTATTGCTAACTGATATTGTAGAGTATATGATCAATGGTACTGTAAGCGATAAAAGCTCACCAACTGATATTCAAGTTTTACCGGATTCATTTCCCGTAAACACTCCTTTGGGAGCACCAATTGGTGAGTTGTCTGCCTCAGACCCGCAGGATAATGCTGTTTCGTATGCACTGGTAGCCGGTGAAGGCGATGATGATAACGCAAGTTTTTTGATTGATGGTCTTGCTTTAATTTTAAATGCAAACCTTGATACAGATGGGGACAAAGTAATCGATGGTGGTGATCCAAATTTAAGCATTCGGGTTAAAGTAACCGATGCCACCGGAAAAACTTTTGAAAAAGCAATCCCATTAACTGTTACTGCATTTTTTGATGGCCCGCTTGATATTTTACTTGATAATGCATCCATATTTGAAAATGAGGATAAAGGGACCTTAGTAGGAGTGCTTAGTGCTTCTGATATAGATGATAATATAAAAATGTATGAGTTGGTTGAAGGTACAGGCGATGAAGATAATGCAAGCTTTTTAATTGATGGGGATTTGTTAAAATCGGATACTGTGTTTAATTACGAGAACAAAACAAGTTTCTCTGTTCGCATTATGGTTACTGATTCAACGGATCAATCTTTGACAAAGGTATTTACCATTGAAGTTCTTGATATTGATGAGTCACCAACAGATATTTTTGTTGATGTTGATTCTATTGCTGAAAACTTGCCCGCCGGAACTAAAGTCGCAACTTTAGATGGAACGGATCCACAGGATGATATCGTTTCCTTTAGTCTGATTGACGGAGATGGCGACAACCATAATTCCTGGTTTTATATTGACGGAGATTCGCTCTATTCCAATGCCGTTTTCGACTACGAATTCTTTGATACCTTAACCATTCGCATCAGAGCAACAGATAGTGAAGGAAGCTATTCAGATAAAAATGTTGTCATTGATGTTATTGACCAGGAGGATGTTGTTATCCCTACAACAAATCAACAATATAGGATAGCCTTAATTACCAGTAATATAGAAGGCGATGCAGGTTATGAAGAATTGTTGAAAAACAATGGTTATGTTGTGGATGCATCTTCAGGTTTCTGGAGGAGTATTACTGAAGAAATGGCAGACTCATTAAATAGCTCCTATGATTTAATAATAATTACAAGAAGTGCCAATAGCAGTGATTTTCAAAATCCAGAGGTATGGCAAACCATTACTACACCGATAATCAATATGAGTGCCTATGTTGCCAGAACTTCGCGCCTGGGTTACATCGAAACGAATACTGCTTCAGGTACAGTTGATACTGCTTTTGTTGTACAACAACCATGGCATCCTGTGTTTGCAAATGCTCCCGTAGGTGTTGATAGTATACTTGCAGGAATTTCAAATGAAAACCTTAACGGAAATCCATGGGTAAATGGCAATGGCTTGTTGTTAGCTACCTTCCCAAATGGACAGGTGGCTATGGCCGAATGGAAGGCTGGGTTGCCTTACTTTAAAGGAACGGGTGTACTGGCTGGAAGAAGAATGATCTTCCAGGGATCAACAGCCTACAATTTAACCGAGCGAGGTGACGCCTTGTTTTTGGATGCGGTTGAGTATATGATAACAGGTAGCATTGGTGCACCTAACAAAATTACAATTGATGTGAATACCATCATTGAAAATACAACCATTGGTGCGGTCGTTGACACCTTAGAAGCCTTAGATCGTCATGGAGATGTGGCTTCTTATGCCCTAGTCTCTGGTGAAGGCGATGAGGATAATACCCTGTTTGCTGTGGATGGTGATTTGCTGAAAGTTGCCGAAGCGATCAGTTACGAAGAAAAAGACATGTTAAGTATCCGCGTACAGGTAGTTGATGCTGATGGAAATACCTATGATGAAATCATTGAATTTGTGGTGCAGGATATTTCTGAATCACCATATGGTGTTGTACTGGAAGGTGCGGAAGTGACTGAATTAGTTGAAGCAGGAGTGTTTGTTGGCAAATTAATTGGCCTCGATGAGGATGAGGATGCAGAGGGCTTTGCTCTGGTAGATGGTGATGGAGCCGATGATAATTCCAGCTTTGTAATTGATACCATATTCAGCTATACATACAACACGACATTTGAACTGGATAGTAGTGATTTTGCAGTGGATACTGTTTTTGCGGACGACAATAGTATTGTTTCGATTGACACAACCTATGCCATTGACAGCACCACAATTAAGGTTGATACAATTCCCCATTTTCAAGGGATAGGTTTATACACAACCAAAGTATTTGACTTCGAGGCAGCTTCAGAACTGAGCATTCGTGTTCAGGTGACCGATGCAACAAATAAAACGTTTGCAGAAGTTTTGAGCATCACTGTTATTGATGTAGATGAAAATCCTTCTGATGTCTCATTCACCGGGAACATGTTTACAGAAAACAATGCAATAGGAGATGTGATAGGTGTACTCACCGGTGTTGATCCGCAGGATGACATTGCTTCCTATGAGCTGACAGACGGCCCCGGAGATACAAACAACCACATGCTTACAATTGATGGTACGAATGTTAAAGCTGCTGTGGTATTTGATTATGAAACCCTTAAGTTATTGAGCTTTAGAGTTAAGGTAATTGATGTATTAGGCAATAGTTATGAAGAAATTATGTATACGGTTATAATCGATGATCCTTCTGATAATAATGTTGCCATCCAGAGTGTGACGGCTGATAATGTTATGGTTTATCCAAACCCTTCATCAACGGGTGTATTCAGGCTCGGACTTGAAGGTGTAACCAATGCAAAAGTAATTGTAAGCGATTTGCTTGGTCGGGTTGTTGTAAATGAGCAGTCTTTTAACAATCAAATAGAAATCAATCTGACAGGTATGCCTGCAGGAAACTATATTGCAACAATTGTTGTCAATAATCAGGTTATTGTTAAAAAACTAATTAACGAATAATACGCGCGCAATCCTCAGGTTATAATTACGCCGTAAAGGAATGATCTGAGGCGAGATGCAAATAGTGCTTATGCTGGTTAAATAGAGTTTGTTAATCCCCATCGGAATATCCCGGTGGGGATTTTCATGGTGTGCCGTGCATGGTAAATAACTATAAGGTGTAAGTCCTGAATGGGGGTTTGTAGTAGCCAACCATTAGCTCAAGGCAAGGGTGCTTACCGCGAGGTATAATCTGAAGGAAGCCGGCGGCAAAATTCCGACCCGAGT
>JBFHER010000119.1:0-11162 GCA_041584055.1 Bacteroidales bacterium | reverse complement strand
GATTACGAAAATCCAATTCGTGGCGGAAAGGGCTACCTACAAGTAAGTGGCGGAACCAATCGACGTTACGATGAATGGTTTTCATTTCATCCCGAAACATTTACGCAAAAGAAATGGAAAAACCCCGAAACCGGCATAGTGCACGCGTTTCAAAGTCACAACTGGGGAAATATGCAATACCGCATAAAAGGAGTTGACCGTAACGAAAACAAAGTCCTTCTTGGCGATGGTGGCTGGCAGTTGCAACGTAGTCATGGTATTGGCGGAACAGGAGAAAAATCATCGTGGTTTTTTATTGATAATATTTTCGAGGAGTTAGATGTGGCCGAAGAATGGTTTTTAGATACCGAAACCAATCAACTTTATTATTATCCGAATGAAGGTGTAGATTTGGACAAAGCCATTGTTGAAGTTCCTGTTGTAAAGGATTTAGTTCAGTTAAAAGGAACCAAAGACAATTCAGTTTCCAATATTCATTTGAAAGGATTTTACTTTACCCATAGCGCGCAAACGTTTATGGAAAAATACGAGCCGGTTGCCCGTGGAGATTGGGCGATTCACCGTGGTGGTGCCGTATTTATGGAAGGTGCAGAAAATTGCTTGGTTGAGGCTTGTAACTTCGAGCAATTGGGGGGAAATGGTGTTTTTATGAGCGCTTACAACCGAAACAATGCCGTTCGAAATTGTCGCTTTGTTCATACCGGCGAAAGTGCCGTGTGTTTTGTTGGTTCGCCCCAAGCCGTTCGTTTTTACCAAACCTGGGACGATAAAGAAATCCATGGCAAAGACTGGAACGAAATGCGTAAAAACATGGACTTGGAACCGGGCCCCAAAACACCCGATTATCCAAAAAACTGTGTGGTAGAAAACTGTATCATGCACGATTTTGGCGATGTTGGGAAACAAGTTGCTGGTGTTTATATTTCAATGAGCCATAAAATCAGGGTTTCGCACAATACCATTTACAACTGTCCGCGTGCCGGAATTTGTATTAACGATGGAACCTGGGGCGGACACATTATCGAACATTGTGACATTTGGGAGACCGTTCGCGAAACCGGCGAGCATGGCCCCTTTAATTCGTGGGGGCGCGAAAGACAATGGCTGGGCGGAAGTGGATCGAACGATGACTTTAAGAAGGAACTCACGCTGCTCGATGCCATCGACAAAGTAATTATCCGAAATAACCGAATTGCCAATTACCGAAAATCAATTAGTGCCGGTAACTGGACCATCGATTTAGATGACGGCTCCAGTAATTTTGAAATCTACAACAACTTAAACCTGGGATCGACCATTAAGTTACGCGATGGAATGCTGCGAGAGGTGTACAACAACATAACGGTTAGCGCCGTACCATTGGGCTGGCATGTATGGCCCGAAAATTCGGAAGATAAGGTGTATCAAAATGTTTTCGTGATTTCGGGAGCAGTTCCCGGAAAAGGAGAGCCAACCAAACAGTTTGCCCGCCCCATTCGCTTGCCGTCGACCACAAAATGGAGTAATCATTACGATTATAATTTGTACTGGAACGTAAACTTTCCCAAATCTCCGGAAATCGTCCAAAACAAGTCATTGCAACAATGGCAGGCAGAAGGATATGACCTAAATTCAGAAATTGCTGATCCTTTGTTTGTCGATCCACAAAATGGAGATTATTCATTGAGCGAAAATTCGCCGGCTTTACAATTGGGGTTCAAAAACTTTCCGATGCATGAGTTCGGACACGAAATGACTCGAATTGTACCCTTTGGTGGAGACTTTACCGATGTTATTAAAGTTACGCTAAAAGCAGATTCACGAATGAAACCCAACGGAACATTACGTTATACAAGCGATGGTTCCGAACCCAATAATCAATCGCCAGTTTACAGGGGTGAACTCGTCCTAAACGCGTCAAATGTTGTAAAAGCACAGTCGTTCGATGTTAACGGAAATGCAATTGGTTTTGTAAACGAGGCTCAATTTAACAAGGTAGATGTGTTGGAACATCCTAGCTGGTTAAAAACACTATTGTCCGGAAAATATACAGCGGAAACAAGTGTGGAAGCTACGGAAGCGTTGCAAGAAACGATAATGGGAGCCTTGTTGGTGGATATTGGCGACGACCCCGATTTAATTGATGCTTCAGGAGGTTATAATTCTGGCTGCTTTATTCGTTCAATTGATGCCGAAAAAGGGCAACCATGGTTGGATGCCGGTTTGGCAGAAACCTGGATCATTCAGGAGCTTAATGGAAATAAAGTGACCAATATTCAAGAGCTAAAGCAACAGCTGAAAAAATACAGCGGACAGACAGTGAAAGTTACAGCTGTTCGGAATTATGGAAGTAAAGAATTTCAAATTAAAATAAAATGAATAAGTTTTTAATTACAGCATTGTTTGGGTTATTTCTACTAACATGTTTAAATGCACAAAGCCAAACTCAGCCCAATATTATTTATATTTTAGCGGATGATTTGGGATATGGCGATGTACACTGCTTGAACCCTGAGCGAGGAAAAATTGCAACTCCACACATCGATAAAATGGCAGAAGAAGGCATGACTTTTACAGATGCTCATTCCAGTTCATCCGTTTGTACTCCAACACGTTATGGAATATTAACAGGACGATACAATTGGCGAACAAAACTGCAAAGCGGTGTTCTTTGGGGATTTAGCGAACCCTTAATTGATTCGGACCGGCCAACTGTGGCTAACTTGATGAAACAAAATGGGTATACCACGGCATGTTTTGGTAAATGGCATTTGGGAATGATAATGCCTACAACAAATGGTATTTTACCGCAAGGACGAAAACCAAAGGAACTAAATATTGTATGGGATAAAGAAATTAAAGATGGACCAGTTGATCGGGGATTCGACTATTTCTATGGCATTTCAGCTTCTTTAGACATGGCTCCCTATATTTATATTGAGAACAATCGCTTTGTTGGGAAAATCGAAGCGAATGATAAAACCATTACAGAAAAGCATTTTAAACGTGTTGAGGTACTTCCTGAAATTTGCAGGAAAACGGTTGAATTTATTGGAAAACAAAAACAGGATAAACCTTTCTTCGCTTATGTGGCACTCACTTCGCCGCATACACCAATACTGCCGGGAGTTGAATGGCAGGGCAAAAGCGGACTCGGGAATTATGGCGATTTTGTAATGCAAACCGATTGGGTGGTTGGCCAGATATTGAAAGCTGTTGATGATGCAGGTTTGGGAGAAAACACATTGGTAATAGTTACCAGTGATAACGGGTGCTCAAAAGCTGCAAATATTAAAGGGCTGCAAGAACAAGGGCATTATCCAAGTGCGAACTATCGCGGTTCAAAAGCTGATATCTGGGATGGAGGCCACCGGATTCCTTTTATTGTTCGTTGGCCGGCAAATGTGAAGGCTGGCTCATCCAGCAATCAACTTCTTTGCCTGACCGATTTAATGGCGACCTGCGCCGACATCACGGGTCGCAAACTTCCGGAAAATGCAGGGGAAGACAGCTTTAGTTTTTTACCTGTTTTAAAGGGGAAAAAGAAAGGTTCTGAGCGAGAAAGTGTGGTTCATCATTCCATAGATGGGTATTTTGCCTACCGGCAGGGCAAATGGAAACTGGTGCTTGCCAAAGGTTCCGGAGGCTGGACATCGCCCAGGGAAAAAGAAGTTACGGAAGGCAGCCCCGAGGCTCAATTATACGACATGGAGAATGATCCTGAAGAAATGAATAACCTTTACGATTTACATCCCGATGTGGCAGAACGATTGCTAAAACAATTGAAATCGGATATAAAGCGTGGACGTAGCACCAATGGAGCCATCGTTAATAATGATATCGACTCAATTGTGTTTTGGAAGGGTGTGGCAGAGAATAGTTTTATTACAAAATAGGAGAAGTGATGGCTTTTAGGCAAAAAGGAACAATGGGAATATTAAGGTTGCAAACTGCAATGATCGCCTTGTCCATTTACTTTTTTTCAATGGCTACGGCAAGTAGTAAAGATTATCATGTGGCATTAAGCGGAAGCGATAACAACAACGGAAGTTTGCAAATGCCCTTTCGAAGTGTTTTGAAAGCACGCAACGAAATACGGAAAAGCGGACTGTTAGGAAAAGAACAAATTAATGTAGTTCTTCATCAGGGCGTGTATCGTTTTTCCAGTCCTTTTGTTCTTGAGCCGGAAGACTCGGGTAGTGAAGGAGCAGAAGTAAACTATCGTGCAGCCGAAGGGGAACATGTTGTGTTTACGACAGCCGAAAAACTCGATTTAAAGTGGGAGAAATGGAAGGGGAATATTTACAAAGCAAAGCTCAATAAAGAAAAAGCGATAGATCAGCTTTTTGTGGATGGTGAATTACAACACATGGCCCGTTATCCAAACTTTACCCCTGCAAAAATTAATGCTTTGTCCGAAAATACCGATGATCATAAAACCATCCCTTTCAATGGTGTGGCTGCCGATGCATGGAGTGCTGAAAAAGCAAAAGAATGGAAGGACCCGGCAGGAGCCTATATGCATGGCATCCATAAAGCACGGTGGGGTGGAATTCATTATAAAGTAACAGGTAAGAAGGAGACTGGCGACCTTGATTTTATAGGAGGCTGGCAGAACAACCGGGTCAGTGATTTTAGTGCAGTACATAAGGAATTTAGAATGATTGAAAACGTTTTTGAGGAACTGGACGCACCCGGAGAATGGTTTTTCGATCAGAAAAAGGGTGCGCTTTATTTTTACCCTCCTGAAAATGTTATTCTGGAAAAGAACCCAACAATAGAGGCCGTTTTTGATGTTCAGAATATCATTTCAATTTATGGCAAACACGATAGCCGGGTGACTCAGTTCACCGTTGAAGGAGGCAATGGGTTGACTCAGAAAATAGAGACCGCTGCCATTATTCAACCCGTTCAGTATATTAATTTTCAGGGAATAGCGTTTACAGGAACGACACGTACTTTTATGGAAACGAAAGAATCGCTCTTGCGTTCCGACTGGACCATATTTAGAGGAGGAGCCATTCATATCAAAGGGGCCGAAGATATTTCCATTAACAACTGTCGGTTTCAGCGCTTAGGTGGCAATGCCGTTTTTGTTGATGGGTATAACCGGCATGTGGCCATCAGCACATCGTTATTTGAAGAAAACGGAGCCAGTGATGTTTGTTTTGCAGGATCTATTGCAGCCGTGCGAAATCCCTTATTTGCATACGATCAGGAAAGGCCGGATTTAAATGAGTTGGATACCCTGGTGGGGCCAAAAACGAATGATTATCCTGCCGATTGCCGTGTGGAAGATTGTTTAATGACAAAATGTGGGAGGGTTGAAAAACAAACAGCAGGTGTTACTGTTTCAATGAGTTCCCGTATTACCGTTCGACACAATACAATTTATCATGTTCCCCGTGCTGCCATAAACATTTGCGATGGTACCTGGGGAGGCCATCTCATCGAATGGAACAAGTGCTTTGAAACCGTATTGGAAACAAGCGATCATGGTGCTTTTAATTCCTGGGGGCGCGACAGGTTTTGGTATTCAGCAAGCCCAAATGGTCCAAGGGACCTTGACGCGGACGGCGTTCCGGTAATCACTTCTGTAATAAAACGGTTCCCAAATATTATGTTGTGGGACGCTTATCAAACAAGCACCATACGGAATAACTTTATGATGTGCGATAATGGCTGGGATATTGATCTGGATGATGGATCGACGAACTATGATATTTATAATAATCTGTGTTTGAGGGGTGGTCTTAAAACAAGGGAAGGTTATCACCGGAACGTGTATAACAATGTTATTTTTAAACATTATACGTGTAATGTACCTTATCCAAAACCAAGTTACGACAGGTTTTATTCAAACATCATTCTGGGAGGTACTTATAAATCAACAATACCAACTTTGTGGAGCGGCCAGCGCGATTATAATTTATTTCATAACCCGGAATTGAAAACCCAGGAGAAAGCAACAACCATTAGTGAATGGACAAAGGATGACAAGCACAGTATAGTTGCTGACGCTGCGTTTATTGATGCTGAGAATGGAAATTTTAATGTGGCCATTCACTCGCCAGCCACCGGCTTAGGATTTCGAAATTTTCCTGTACATGGATTTGGAGTAATAACAGAACAGCTCAAAGTGATGGCACCGGAACCTGATATTATTCTACCTGCAACTTATTTTAATAATGTGCATACAGAAGAAAAAGCTGTATCCGTTTTAAATGCCTCAATTACATCTTTAGATACAGAATCAAAGCTGACTGCTTATGGGGCACGGGCAATTGGAGGTGCTATTATTCTGAAATTACCTGAACATTCAAAACTATCTAAATTAGGATTTAAGCTTGACGATGTTGTATTAAAAGTTGGTGAGACAAGAATGCATAATGCCAGGGATTTTGAAAGAATGGCAACATTATTTATGGCAGGGAAAAAATATACAGTTGAAGTGCTGCGAGGACAAGAGGAAATAACATTTGATTTTGTATTTTAACGAAATCATCGAATCTTCCCGGTTCATTTCGCGGTTAATGAAAACAAATAATAAAATAAACGATGCTAAAAATTAATTCAACGCTGGTATTACTATTGTTTGGTACAACCTTCTTACTGGCTCAAAACAAAGCCCCAAATTATCTAATAATTCTCGGCGACGATATTAGCGCATCCAATATTGGTTGTTATGGTTCGGTAAATAAAAATACGACCCCAAATATCGACCAGTTGGCAGAAGAGGGCATTTGTTTTACAAACATGTTTGTGGCAGAGGCCATGTGTGCGCCAACCCGTGCCGAATTATATACGGGTATGTCGCCTTATCGGAACGGGTGTGCAGAGAACCATGCAGCAACAAAAACTGGTACATTGAGCATTGTTCAGCACTTGGAGAAATTGGGCTATCGCGTTGGCTTAACGGGAAAACGGCATTTCCGTCCAAACTCTGTTTATCCATTTGAGTTTATTGATGGATTTGAAAAAAATTGTAATTATTTTGGAAAAGCCACGGAAAGTTGGGATGGGATAGAAGAATTTATGACACGTGATTCAAAACAGCCCTTTTGTTTAATAATTTGCTCAATTAATGCCCATTCTCCGTGGGATGCAGGCGATGCTTCCCGTTGGGACCTGGATGAATTAATACTTCCAAAGAATTTAGTTGACACCAAAGAAACCCGGCATTATTATCGGGAATATTTGGCAGAAATCAGCTTGTTTGATGAGCAGGTGGGAAAAGCCCGGGAAACGCTAAAAAAACATAAGTTAGATAAAAATACGGCCCTTATTGTTTTAGATGAAAATGGCGTAGGGATGCCCGGTGGAAAATGGACAACTTACGACTTAGGGGTACGTTCGGCATGTGTTATGAAATGGCCAAAACCATATCAGGCAAAATTTGTAACAGATGCCATTGCCCAATATTGTGATATTTTACCAACATTAATTGATGCCGCAGGAGGCGAAATTCCTTCTGCATTAGATGGAAAAAGCCTGCTCCCGGTCATTAGCGGACAAACAAAAGAACACCGCGAAATGGCATTTTTTGTTTACAATAGCGGTCCGGAAGGACCTCCCTTTGCATCCCGTGCTGTTACCGATGGGCGCTATAAACTGATTTGGACTTTAACACCTGAAAACCTGTATGCGGTACGCACCATAAACGGTTTCGATTATTTTCATGTGGATAAAATTGAAGATCGGCATGTGCGAAAGATGTATTTTTCGTGGTTAGCCAAAGCCGGGTATGATGAAAACGCAAGAGACATTGTGCAACGCTTTAGGCAGCGTCCCGAATTTCAATTCTTTGATTTGGAAAACGATCCGGAAGAGATGAATAACCTGGCAGGTAATCCTGAATATCAATCAAAGATAAAACAGCTTAAAGCATCCATCCTAATCTGGATGGAAGCACAAGGAGACGAATTCGCAGATAATTAAGAAGGAATTAAAAAAATCAAATATGCTATGAAATTATTAAATTGTATTGTTCTTGTTGCCGTGATCACCACTGTTGCGTGTAGCCCTAAAGTCGAAAAGACAAAAACAAAACCCCTTTACGATGGCACCTGGGAAAGTTTACAGCAAATGCCGGTTCCTGCATGGTTCGACGACGGGAAAATCGGCATTTTCATCCACTGGGGGCCGTATAGTGTCATTGGTCATCGCAAGGGAGGTCGTGGCTATGCTGAGCATGTGCCAAAAATGATTTATGAAGATTCAACATATTACTATCCCTATTTAAGGGAACGGTGGGGGGCAGCTCCACCAGAGTTTGGTTATAAGGACATTATTCCAGAGTTTAAGGCTGAGAATTGGAACCCGGACCAATGGGCTGAATTATTTGCCGAAGTTGGGGCTAAGTATGTGGTGCTTACTGCAGAACATCACGATGGATGGGCAAACTGGGATTCTGACCTCACACCATGGAATGCGGTTGATATGGGGCCGAAACGTGACCTGATAGGCGACCTTGGTAAAGCAGTTCGTGCAAAAGGATTAAAATATGCCCCTTCTTATCATCGCGAACGACATACCAGCTTTTTTACCACAAAGAAATATGTGGTTGATGCCGTAGCCCGTCCTGATATTCTTGAAGAAATTAAACGGGTTCCGGATGCAGCGAAACTCTATGGTCCGTTTGGCTTTAGTAAAGAGGCTGTGGATGAGTATGTCGCACGTTGGAAAGAAATACAGGATAAATACCAGCCCGACATGCTATGGATGGACGACTTCCCTATCTATACCCGTGATGGGAACAATGTGCGTAAAGGACAGGCTAAGCCAATAATTCAATATCTGGATGACCAGGTGCGTGGCATGATCACTGATTTTATGAATAACGGAGCTGCCAATGGGCAGGCTGTGTATGTAAACAACAAAGGGGCAAACCGTAACTGGCCCGATGGGGTTGGCTGTCTGGAAAAAGACAACCTGAAACTAAAGGTAATTGGCCCCAAATGGCAAAGCTGTACAACCTTTGGCACTTCGTTTGGCTATTTGGAAGGCGATACCTATAAAAGTGTGGAAGGTGTGATGCATGAAATGATTGAAGTTATAAGCAGGAATGGAAATTTTTTAATTAATATTGGTCCTAAAGCAGATGGCTCATTGGTTCCAGAACAGGTAGAACGACTCAAAGCAATGGGCGAATGGCTAAAAATAAACGGTGATGCAATTTATGGATCGCGCTATTGGAAGGTCAATGATCAGGAAAACGAGCATCTTTCTTTTACCACCAAAGGGAAGAAACTGTATGCGATTAAACGTGCTGAACCGACAGCTCCTTTTGTTATTGAAGCAACTCAGGGTTGGAATAAAAAACAAATTAAGTCAGTGCGTTTACTGGGAACCGATGCAAAAGTTGAGTGGGAAATGACGACAGATGGACTTCGTATTGCTCCACCTAAGGACCTTGGAAATAGCAAGTATGCATGGTCTTTTGAAATTGTCACGACTGAAGAGCAGCATCATCCAAACGCTGTTCAGAGAGATGCCGATAAAGCCTTTAAAGGGACAAAAAACGTAGATTTGGATGGTCATGATAAATCCATTGAAAAGTAGCTTTAATAAGTATATAGAATGAATTATTTAAATTTACAGAAATGAGAGCACTTAAATTATGTCTGATTTGTTCCTGGTTCTTATGTTTTTTTGCAGCCTGTACATCTGAGGGAAAAAAACATGAAATACCAAATATCATTTTCATCATGACCGATGACCAGGGATACCCGGTTGTGGGCGCTCATGGGCATCCCTGGATCAGGACACCACAGATGGATAAGATGCATGCACAGTCAGTCCGTTTCGACCGCTTTATGATGGGCTCGACCTGTGCCCCGAGCCGGGCAGGGATCATGACAGGTGTTCATTCAATAAAAAACGGAGTTACACATACAATTTATGAACGCGAGCGGCTCAACCTTGATGCTACCACCATCCCGGAAGTCATAAAGCCGGCCGGCTACACTTCTGGCTATTTTGGCAAATGGCATCTGGGAGATGAGGCGCCCTACCAACCCGAAAATCGGGGATTTGACGAGGTGTTTATTCATGGCGCCGGTGGCATTGGACAGAAGTATCCGGGCTCCTGTGCAGATGTTCCTGGTAACAAATACTTCGATCCCGTATTCAGGCACAATGGTACATTTGTTAAGACCAAAGGCTTTTGCACAGACATCCTGTTTAAGGCAACCCTGGGCTGGATCCAATCTGTCAAGGATGCTGAGCAGCCGTTCTTTGCCTATTTGTCCACCAATGCACCACATGCTCCATTCATATCGCCACCGGAATACCAGAAGCGCTTTCAGGACCTCGGTTTTGTAAGGGGACATGCCGGTTTTTATGGCATGATCGAACACATCGACTACAATCTTGGTCAGATGTTCAGGCAATTGGAGGCATGGGACTTGTTGGAGAATACAATCATAATCTTCACCTCCGACAATGGGATGACAAGCGGTGGAAGTGGATTAAGAGGAGGTGACGGACGTCCCCAGATGGAAATGGGCAAGGACAGCCAGGGCAATCCGATGATGTCCTACAACGCAAACATGAAGGGACTCAAAGGCACCGTGGATGAAGGAGGTGTACGCGTTCCTTTCTTCGTGCGTTGGGATGGGATGATAAAAGAAGGCCGAACCGTTAATACAGTAGTTAGCTATCTGGATATTCTGCCAACCTTGGCGGATTTTGCAGGAGTAGAGCTTCCCACTACCCCGACATTCGAAGGCAGAAGCCTTGTTCCTTTGATTTTGGAGAAAGATCCGGCATGGGAGGATCGCTATCATTTCCAGCACGTAACACGTTGGGCGCATGGTGACGATCCAGACAACTGGAAGTGGAAGAAATACTCAGTGCGCAATCAGCGATTTAGGCTTGTTGAAGGGGTGCTATACGATATGGAAAGTGATCCGGAGCAGAACATTGATGTAACGGCAGAATACCCTGAGCTTGTTGATTCGATGAAGAAAGCCTACGAGAAATTCTGGGATGAAGCTCGCCCTCTCATGATCAACGAAGAAGTCCCGCTTGCCACTGAAAAACCGTTCCATGTTGATTACTATGCTCAGCAGGACAGTATTGGTATTCCTGATTGGGATGAACCCGATTTGCTTTGGGAAGAATCATATACCGGAGGACCAACCGGTCTTGAGAATTCAGGGATGAAAAAATGATGGTTTTAT
>JBFHER010000118.1:0-11171 GCA_041584055.1 Bacteroidales bacterium | reverse complement strand
CCTGTGGATTTTAATTTGTCGGAATTGTTTTTTGAAATTTCTGAAAGCTATCAATTGGAGCTCAACAGAAGGCATCGTGATCAGGTGTCACTATTAGTTGAAATGCCTGAAAAAGAAATGTACATACATTGTGATCCCATGCGAATTCGTCAGATAATTTCAAATCTCTTGAGCAATGCAATAAAGTTCACCACGAAAGGCTCTATCTCTTTTGGATGCACGCTGGAGGATTCAAATATAATCTATTTTGTAAAAGATTCAGGCGTTGGTATCCCGGTGGATGATCGGGAAAAAATATTTGAGCGTTTCACAAACTTCAATTATCAGGGATTAAACACCGAAGGCTCCGGCATCGGTCTGTCTATTGTTAAACGCATTGTTGCACTGTTGAATGGTAAGGTCTGGTTAGAGAGCGAGCTTAACAAAGGGACGACCTTCTATGTTTCCATCCCTTATATCAAATCCAAATCAAAGAACTTAGGGACCGTTAAAGGATGAACAGAGCGTAGTTTCCTGCTTAATAATTTTACATAATAAAGTTATTTCTCGTGTTTAAATGTTAAATCTGGTCATTGCCGAAACAAAGCATCTGTTCCATATGTTTAGTTGATTTAAACATTGGAAGAACAGGATCATGTCATCACAAAAAATTACATTCCCAAATCAGGATAAACCTGAATTTATTAACGAACTACGCGCTACCGTACAGGATTATTTCAAGAAAAACAATATTTCCCGATTTGGCAACGGGCCAATCATATTTAAAACGGTAGTGATGTTGATCATATATTTACTCCCTCTGGCCTTAATCGTTTCAGGGATCACGAATTCCGTTTTGATTATTCTTGGATGTTGGGTTATTATGGGATTTGGAATGGCCGGGGTTGGAATGGCATTTATGCACGATGCCAATCACAAATCATTTTCAAAGAGTCTCAAGGTCAACAACTGGTTGGGCAGATCCCTTTATCTTTTAGGTGGATTTCCTGCCAACTGGAAACAGCAGCACAACATAATGCATCATAGTTTTACCAATATTGATGGCATGGACGAAGACATTGCACCCGTTGGAATCTTGCGCTTTTCTCCACACAAACCACTTAAAAAAGTGCATCGTTTTCAGCACATTTATGCCTGGTTCTTATATGGATTAATGACAATATTTTGGATTACATCAAAGGATTTTAAACAGCTTTATGGGTATAAAAAAGAAGGCATCGTGATTGCGAAAGGCAAAAGTTACAAGCGTTTGTTTTTTGATTTAGTCCTGGCGAAAATTTTTTATTATGGTTTGTTTCTGGCACTACCACTCATTTTTTCTCCAATTTCCTGGTATTGGACGGTGCTGTTCTTTTTGTTGATGCATTACATTGGAGGTGTATTGTTAACAACGGTTTTTCAGACGGCACATGTTGTTCCCAATTCACAGTTTCCTGTCCCTGATACCAAAGGAAACATAGAGAATAACTGGGCGATTCATCAATTGTTGAACACAACAGACTTTTCACCTAAGAGTAAATTATTCTCATGGTTCATAGGGGGACTGAATTATCAGGTTGAACATCATTTGTTTCCAACAATCAGTCATGTTCATTATCCGAAAATTTCAAAATTCGTGAAAGAATTGACAGCGAAATACCAGCTCCCTTATTATGTAGAAGGAAATTTCTTTGTCGCGGTTAGAAGTCATTACAGAATGTTGAAAATGCTCGGTAGATCAGTAGGTTAGTTGTCGTAAGCTAGGCAAAAGCTATTTATTTAAAGGATCTGTTTGTGATTTGGGGCTAAAAACGTCGGTTGCGGCAATGATATTCTGAGTCAGGCGTACCTGTTGGCGAAGGTGCCAGTGATGGATAAAGGTGAGTGATTTTCGTAGTACATCAAAATACAACATAATCATTAATAAGCTGATAAACAGCCAGATAATGGATATGTTGAAAATAACAGTATCAATTTTAACACCTTTAATAATTTTATAAGAAGCGTAAAAATGAGCGCGCCCGTTCTCCTGAGACGGTGGTCGGAAAATTGGCTCATCACCCTGCAGTATCTGGTTGTTTTTGATATAGACTTTATGATCGCTATACTTGTCCATTACAAAATCATTCAGTTTTTTATTTGTATACTTGTTTCTTCGTTCAAGTAATGCTTCACGTCCTCCCACGCTTGCTTCATATTTTTCAAAGGTTTTGTCAAGTGTCAAGGAGGCTGAATCGAATTTGGTTTGATACCTTTGTTTTGATTCGTCCAGAAATTGCTCCAATATGTTGATCTGTTGAAAACTGAGATTTCCTGATTCAAGTGAATCAATTGCTGCGTTTAACTCGCCTGTACCAGTGTACTCTCTTTCAATTGAATCAAAGGATTTGTGCAGAAGTGGAAGCAATATCCGGGATTTTTCTATATCCCCCTGTTCCTCAAGTGTCAGGTAAGAATTGAAATACTTATGTAACTCAGGAATGTAGTAATAGGTTTTAAAACGCAAATTGCTTTTTATCTGTTCAATGGGAAAGATGTCCTCCCGATACGCATTGTTTTTGATAAAGTTGACTGCTTGAGCTTCGTATGCCCAGCGAGAGGTCATAATGTCTCCAATGATAGGTGTTTGATGATAACTACTCAGGGAAGGATGCATCTTATTAAAGTCGACCACGACACCACTTAAAAGCATTTGAGGCACCAGTAAAAAAGGCACCGTGATGTATATGGCTACTGCTGAGTTTAGCCCCGAGGATAAATTGAGGCCTAAAACATTTGCAAAACAGGCCGTTGAGAACAATATAGCCCAGGTGGAGAATGTTAGTTCTTTAATTTCAAGAATATAATGACCTATCAGTACAAAGCTAAGTACCTGAAACGCTGAAATGCCAAATAGAAGCAGAATTTTAGATGTGAGGTATGCGCCACGACTTAAATCCAGAAATTCTTCCCGCTGAAGAATTTTTCTGTCTTTAAATATTTCTTCTGAACTAATGCTTAACCCGATAAACAAGACTACAACCACGCTCATAAAAAGGTAGGCCGGGAGGTTGTCGTTGTACCTAAGCAAATATTCGCTTGTTTCAGAATATTTGGCAATGAAGCCAAGTATCAATGCCAACAAAGGCGCCTCAAGCAAAGCGATGGACATGTATTGTCTGTTGGACCTTTTTTTCTCCATGTCACGATTTAAAAATAGCTTTAATTGGGAAAACCAGTCAGGCACTTTAAAGAGAACCTCAGGTAACTTTTCTCCCTTTAGGGGATTGCTATTCATAAAATCCACAACCCCGGATTCTATTTTATTTTTGTAGGTTTTATACCAGTCCTCAGCTGACCGCTTGCGTTTCCGAATTGTTCTTCCAAATGGATCCACCATTCTTGCTTCCAGAATCTGGAGTGGTTGATCCGTTTTTATATTTCCGCATGTGAGACATTCACTTTGGTCAGGATTGATGTAATTGGCTTCCGTTTTAAAATAGGTGATAGCATCCATGGGATTTCCGAAGAAAACAACTCTTCCTCCCTGATCAAGGATGATGATTCTATCGAACATTTTATAGAGCTCACTTGCCGGTTGATGGACATTGGCGAAAACGAGTTTTCCTTTCAGGCACTGCCTTTTCAAAAGGTGCATTATCTTTTCAGAGTCAGCAGAGGATAAACCCGATGTTGGTTCATCCGCAAACAGGATTGCTGGTTCCCGCATTAACTCAAGTGCAATATTCAGGCGTTTTCTTTGTCCACCACTCAGGATTTTTCGCATCGGATTCCCAACAACAAGGTCGCGGGCCTCCACAAGGTCAAAATCGATGAGGGTCTGTTTGATTTTGGATTGAATGTTTTCTTCCGACATTTTTCCAAAACAGAAGCGCGCATTGTATTCAAGGTTTTTGTAAACGGTGAGTTCTTCGAGCAACAAATCATCCTGTGGCACATAACCTATCAGCCCTTTTAGTTTCGCCTCATTTTGTTCATCATGTATGTTATAACCATTAATGGAGATGGTTCCTTTGTCGGGTTTAAGCTTTCCATTGAGCACATTCAATAAAGTTGTTTTTCCCACCCCGCTGCCACCAATAATTCCCACCAGGTCTCCAGAACGCTCCTGAAAACTAATGGGATGTAATCCGATGTTTTTCTTTGAAAAACGATATTCGATGTTTTCCACATTGTAAACAATCATGGGATCACCTTTTGTCTGAATAAACCGACTCATTATACTGGTGTAGTAAATCGGAGTAATTCGGGACGTCTTGAGAATGCCTCCCTGAGGGAAATTGTACAGACGATGCTGTGCCAGACGGTGACCGTTCAAATAAAGGTTCCGGTCGCCGTGATATTTAAAATACAGCGCATTGGTACTTATAATACGGATGATTTCCAACTCAACATTCATCCCGCTTCGGTAGAGGTGTTTTATCTTTGGATCGTTGTAGTGTTCTTTGCCATTAACCACAAACAAGATGGATTTGTCCTTCACTGTTTCAACGGATCCCAAACTGAAATTAAACAGACTCAGGTATTCCTCCAAATCTATTTTAAGCCCCTTTGCGATTTGATCAGTACATCCAATGCCGTAGGAACGGTCATTTTGATCGATGCGCACAAAATTCAGCAGTTGAGCAACGATCATCACCCGTGTGTTCAGATCATATTCAGCAACTATTTTTTTACAAATGTGACGAAGGTGTTTCGCATTGATTATTTTGGTATTATCCTCTGCCTTATAAAGGATGTCACGTTTTTTATGATTATAATAATCAATAAAATGGAAGTAGGTCTCCTGGTATAAATCCACCAAATCAAGATCTAAATTCTCATGTAAATAGGATTTAACCAGGTTAAACGAATCCTGTTTAACCCGTTCATCATCATAATTGGTGATGATGGCAAAGAATCGTACCAGTGTTTTTATGATCCCTTCGTACATAGCAACTGCCAATAAAAAACCGGATGCATTTCCCCAAAATGGGTAAGCTATCCGGCAAAATGATTTAACGGGATTTATTTAACAATCGCCGATCTGATATCGTTAATTTGCGCTGTTAAACGTCCTATTTGTTCCTTAGAAAAAGATGTTGCTCCTTCCTCTAAGGCAAATATTGCGTTTATTTTTTGAATTGATGCATATGCATCTTTACTTAAGTCGCTGTCTTTATATTGCAGCATCATTGATTCCAGTTTGGCCAAAGGCTCTTTTTGGAACATGATTGTTTTAATGATTTCAGGATTCTCAAATGTGTTTTCCGAGATATTGGTTGTTAAATAAAGCCCTTCAACAAGGGTTCCTGCCAGAATAAGGTAAGAAACCTCGGTGCGTCCCTGCTTGTTAAGATAGCTGTAAGCATCCTGAAACATTTCTGTTACAGTTTCTGTAATTTTTTCCTTGTTGTCCTGATAAGATTCGATTTTATCAGCCAGATCTTTATCAAAAGCGCCGGTTAAGTCCAACTCACGAATCAATGTTTCACTTGCCTTAAAGTAAGCCTGAATATTTGCATTGTTGTTGTAGGTGGTTGCATAGGCAAGATCAGCAGAGTAGACGCCCAGGTTTAATGCCTTACTGCTTTCGGTAAGATAGTTCGAAGCTTTTTCAGCATCATTGGTGATACCGATAATATAACTTGCTTCAATTTTATTGAGCATAGATGTAAGTTCAAAAGTAGATGGAATGGGATAAGCATATTTTTCCACTTCACTTTTAATAACTTCTTTTGTGACAGCCTCTTGTTGTGCTTCTTTTTTGCTTTTTCCACAGGAAGCCAGAAGAACCAGGCTCAGTAACAATACAGCTGAGGGAATCAGTTTAAACATCTTTGTTTTCATGATTTTGTACTATTTGAATTGATATTATTTTTAGGACATTGATAACGATCTCTTTTTGAGAACAATATAGGATTTTATTTTCGTTATTCACACGCATCTTATTGCAATGCGAAAGTACAATAATTTTTAATCCTACACTAAATTTAGGTTTATATTTTGATGATGTCTAATTATAAAGGCTTTATACATGGAACGTTTACCTGGATTAATTCTCAGGGGATAAAAAGTGGGATGCTGGCGGATGTATTTTTACATTGTGTGATCTGATACTATTTTTTTTTGTAAGTTTTCTTCAGGCTTGAGATTTGTGAATGGCTTCTTATTTTTAGATAAGATGCTAGATTGCACGAATCGCCGGTTTAAATGTCATTAACCGATGTAAGAATCCTTTTTGCCGAATATGATTTGTTCGGGTTTCTTAAATTTTGTAGCTTTCGTTTTTAATTGCTTTAAACCATTGCGAAAAACAACTTTTGAAATTTCTTTGTTATCATTTATAATGCATTTGAAAACACACGAATTATATACGTACACAAATTTCAATTTAAAATGAGAAAAACAATTTTATTACTTTCAATGGCAATACTCACCTTGTTTGTGAAAGCCGAAAATGTAGAACTGGATCCTGCAATCAGGTATGGAAAGCTTGATAATGGGCTTACATACTACATAATGCACAACGAAGAACCCAAAGAAAGGGTGAGTTTCTATATGGTTCAAAAAGTAGGAGCGATTTTAGAGGAAGACAGCCAAAATGGTTTGGCCCACTTCCTTGAACATATGGCATTTAATGGCACCAAACATTTTGATGGTAAGCTGTTACTTACATTTTTGCAACGTCATGGTGTTGCCTTTGGGGCAGATATAAATGCCTATACGGCAACAGACGAAACAGTTTACAATCTGAGCAATGTGCCGTCACAAAATGAAGGTGTGATTGACTCTTGTTTGCTGGTTTTACATGACTGGTCAAATTACCTTGCTTTAAAAGAGGAAGAGATTGATGCTGAACGTGGTGTCATTTCTGAAGAATGGAGAACCCGGAGAACGCCTCAGTTCAGAATGATGAAGAAACAAAACGAAGTGCTTTATGCTGGAAGCAAATATGCCATTCGTGATGTAATAGGATCACTGGACGTTATTCAAAATTTTAAATATGATGATTTGCGTTCGTATTATAAAAAATGGTATCGACCCGATTTGCAGGGTGTGGTAATTGTTGGAGACGTTGATGTGGATGTAATGGAGGGAAAGGTGAAAGAATTGTTTTCAAAAATTCCAAAACCGGTGAATCCGGCAGAAAGGGTATATTATGATCTGCCAGAAAATAAGGAACCACGCTTTGTGCTGGCAACAGACAAGGAAGCTTCAGGTAATTACACCCTGTTGCAGTTTGTACACAAGGCAACGCCTTTTGCTGAAAGGGATGAAGCCTATTTAAGAAGTTTGTTCACAAAAAGTCTGTTTTCAAGTATGGTTGGAAATCGTATTCAGGAAAAACTTCAGGAGGAGGAGCCGCCATTTATAGCTGCACAGGCATTTTTCCAGGATCACTTGCCAACCGCACTTAGCGCCGGAATATATATAATGCACAAACCGGAGAACTGGAGAAATTCACTTCTGGAAGCAACCCGAATTATTGAAAACGTGAAAGATTATGGATTCACCGAGTCTGAATTAAAAAGGGCCAAGATGACGATTTTGGCTAACTATGAAGATGCGTTTAAGAAAAAAGATAAGCGCAGTAACAATAGTTATGCGATGGAGATTAAAGATCATTTTGTAGCAAATAGCCCTACGCCCGGTATTGAACTGGAATTAAAGTATCTGCAGAAGCACATTGCTTCTATCACGACTGATGAGGTGAGTCAGTGGGCAAATAAATTCTTAACGGATGAGAATGTATTGATTGCAGTTTCCGGACCTGAAGGAAAGGGCATCGTTTATCCTTCAAAAGAGGAGGTACTTGCTGTGCTTGATCAGGTTAAGACGGAACAAGTGGCAGCGTATACAGATGGGTTTAAAGAAAGAGAGTTAATTGAATCCTTACCAAAGCCCGGGGAGATTGTGAAAACAAAACCGGTAAAAACCCTGGATGCTGAAGAACTGGTTTTAAGCAATGGGATCAAAGTGCTTTTGCGTCATTCAGATCTGGAAAAAGAAAAGATCTTGTTTACGGCATCAAGTTACGGTGGGAGTTCACTTCTTTCGGAGGAGTTATTGCCAAGTGCCGAGATGCATGGCAGTTTTATGGGCGCCTTTGGAACAGGAGATTTTACTGCTGTGGAATTGAGTAAAGTTTTAACCGGTAAAATCGTTACATTTAGTCCGAATGTAAGTAGTTTGAGTGAAGGATTAGGCGGGAGTGCTGCCCCCAAAGATCTGGAAACCTTGTTTCAGTTGATTTATTTGTCATTTGAAGCACCCCGTTACGATGAGAAAGCATTCAATGCATTGAAATCAAGGTATGTAAACTACGTCAAAAGTTTGAGTAACGACATCAATCGTGCCTTTAGTGATTCCGTAACATTAACCATGGCCGACCATCATCCAAGAGTGTTAACCTTTAATGAAGACCTTGTTAATAAAGTTTCCTTTGAGGATATTAAAAGGGTAAATGAAGAACGTTTTGCCGATCCGTCTGACTTTACCTTTGTTTTTTCCGGCAATTATGATGAGGCCCTGATCAAAGATCTCATTAAGAAGTACATTGCTAGTCTTGAGACATCCGGCACAAAGGAAAAGTTTGTGGATCAGGGTATCAGATCGCCAAAGGTGGATACAGACAATCACTTTACCAAAGAAATGACCGTTGACAAAGCAACGGTCTATGTGGATTTAAGCAAGGAAACAAAATACTCCACTGAAAACTCAATTTACATGTATGTAATTGGAAAACTTCTGGATAAAAGATATCTGGAGGTAATACGTGAAAAAGAAGGTGGCACCTACGGAGTTGGTGTTTCCGGTAGTTTTAAAGATGATCCCTACGATCTGGCTCAAATTCGACTGAAGTTTGATTGTGATGCTGCCAATGCAGATAAATTAAAAACGATTGCACTTCACGAGATCGATCAGATTAAGAACGGCGAGATTATTGCTGACGAATTGGAAGAGATTAAAAGCAATCTGAAAAAGGTCAGAGCAGAGGACCTTGAAAAGCTATCTTTCTGGCATGGACGTTTGATTGCTTACGGAAAAGGGAAGGAAAAGATGAGCACGGAAGCTTATCTGCAGTTTGTAGATAAACTTAGTACCAAACGTGTGGCTAAAAAAGCAAAGAAATTACTTTCAGGAACAACAAAGGTAGAAGTCGTGATGACACCAACCAAATAGGTTGATCATGATTAAAGTTGTAAAAGAGGCTGTCCACCTTTGGTGTGGCAGCCTCTCTTATTTTATTTTTCAAGTTCTCTGAGATTTTCCATTTTCTTACGTTCCAGAAACTCATAAATGGTTTCGGCATGCTCTTTCACCCGTTTATTTCCGAACTCAAATATTTTGCTTACCATCCCATCCAAAAAATCCCGGTCGTGTGATACCAGGATCAGGGTTCCATCATATTTTATGAGAGCTTGCTTAAGGATGTCTTTGGTTCGCATGTCTAGGTGATTAGTCGGTTCATCAAGGATCAGAAGATTGTAAGGTTCAAGCAGAAGTTTAATCATTGCTAAACGTGTGCGTTCCCCGCCGGATAAAACTTTTACCTTTTTGTCCAGATCGTCTCCACTGAACATAAAAGCACCCAATATGTCTTTAATTTTCGTTCTTATTTCGCCCTTTGCAATATCGTCGATTGTCTGAAAAACAGTGAGCGACTCATTCAGAAGTGAGGCTTCGTTCTGAGCAAAATAGCCTATTTTTACATTGTGACCAATGGTGAGCTTCCCGCCAAAATCAATCTCACCCATGATTGATTTTACCAAAGTTGATTTCCCTTCACCGTTTTTTCCAACAAAGGCAACTTTCTCACCGCGTTCTATGGTCAAGGATGCATCTGAATATACAAGGTGGTCTCCGTAGGATTTTGATATGGCTTCGGTAATCAGTGGATAACTGCCAGAACGAGGTGCCGGAGGAAACCTTAGCCGCAGATGCGACGTGTCCACTTCATCCACTTCCAGAAGTTCAAGTTTTTCAAGCATTCTTACACGTGACTGAACCTGATTTGTTTTCGAGTAAGTGCCTCTGAAGCGCTCTATGAATGCCTGATTTTCTGCAATCATTTTTTGTTGTTCATCATAGGCTTTTTGCTGCTGTTCACGGCGCTCTTTTCGAAGTTGAATGTAGGTGGAATAATTGACCTTGTAGTCGTAGATACGCCCCATTGTTACCTCTAGAGTTCTGTTGGTAATCCGATCAACGAAAGCTCTGTCGTGGGAAATAACAATAACTGCCCTGGCGCTGTTAATAAGAAAATCCTCAAGCCATTGAACGGATTCAATGTCCAGGTGATTGGTGGGTTCATCCAGTAAAATCAGATCGGGATTTTGTAATAACAGTTTCGCCAACTCAATTCGCATGCGCCAGCCACCACTAAATTCACTGGTGCTTCTATTAAAATCAGTTCGATCAAAGCCAAGACCAGACAGAATTTTTTCCACTTCTGCTTCGTAATTGATCTCCCCAAAACTGTAAAGTTTCTCGCTCAGGAAAGAAACTTCTTCAATGATCTTGTAAAATTCGGGGGATTCATAATCAGTACGTACCGTTAATTCATGGTTCAGTTCATCCAGCTTCTTTTGCATCTGAAGCGCACGAACAAATGCCTGCGATGCTTCTTCAAAAACAGTGCGTTCATCAGCAGTCATGAGGTGTTGAGGCAGATATGCGATAACAGTATCTTCGGGCGCTGCAATATGCCCCTGTGTAGCCTTTTTTGCCCCTGCTATGATTTTTAGCAGAGTGGATTTCCCAGCACCATTCTTCGCCATAAGGGCAATGCGGTCTTTTTCATTTACAACAAACGAGATGTCTTTAAAAAGCGTTGTGCCGCCAAACTCCACGCCAACTCCATTGATTGATATCATACTTGTGTTTTCATCATTTGGCCGCAAAGATAATCAAATGATGCAAGGAAGGAACGGCGATAAGTTTTTGGACTCCGGCTTCATGCGAACTGCCGGAACTCCCCTTTAAGTGTGAAATACCAGCAATGGTGTTTTTGTATGGAACAGCATCTTGCGTGCCAGTCCGGGGTTAAACAATCTGGCGAATATGGATCGTTTGTGTGTATTAAGTGCGATGATGTCGATCTTTTGTTCCTGGACAAACTTTTCCATTTCAAGGGCAATGTCGACCCCTTCAATAAAATTGCATTTGATGGGTTTTCCCGGATACTTCTCTTCCATATAATCAGCCAT
>JBFHER010000117.1:0-11194 GCA_041584055.1 Bacteroidales bacterium | reverse complement strand
TCCGTTATATCCTAAAATGGTTTGCATTGTTTTTATTGTTACATGGTTATCTCAAATTTAATTCTGCAATTGCTTTGCAAATAAAGAAACAGAGTCAAGCTCTATGCGATTTGCACTCCAGTTTTCAGGCACAATTTTTTTCACCATTGCCTTTTCAATGAAATTCATCTTACCCATTAACAATTCACCACCGGGCAAGCTAATTGATTTGGCATGTTCTCTTAATTTTTTTGGAAACGCATTGGCAAGTTGATGTTGAGCCGTTTCTCCTTTTTCAAGACAACAAACATAAAGTCCCAGGGGTTTCGACAAAAGCTCGTCCAAATTGCTCTCACAATATGTTCGTATTCGCTTTTGAATCATCCCCATGTGTATAGAGCCACCTACAATCACCATATCGGCATCCGAAAGATCCGGATGTGGATTCTTCCTCAGATCAACTAATAAAACATCCGACAACAATAACTCAGACAGCATTTCTGCAACCTTCATTGTTGTACCATGTTTAGACATGTAAAGTATAACGGTTTTCATCAGTTTAGTTTTGTCAATTAATGTCCTTATTAAACATTACTTTCCAGGCGTAGAATGATGTTGCCTGCACTTAATATTCTCTTTCCTGATGATTACTTATTTTCATATTTATGGCCAGGTGAGAAAATCACAGTAAAATTATAAAAAAACAGGGCATTATTGTAATTTCCACCTGAGTAATTTCCATAAAAAAAGGAGTCACTTCTTTAAAGGACCCCTTTTTTATGTTCATATTCTATCCAGACAGTGCTTATACCCTGCTAATTCGCATTTCTCAATGTACCAGAGCCTGCACTGTTAAAATTAATAACAGGATAATCTTTGTAGGCAACATCTCCGCTTCCGTAAATGCTGGCATCAAGACTTCCTTTAACTCTCAGCTGTGCATTTCCAGACCCATAGATACGAACATCACAGTCTTCTGATTCAAAATTAAACGCGCGTACATTGCCGGAACCATTGATTCGGATATCCTGTTTCACCGTTGAACCGGCAATTTTCAGATCCCCCGATCCGGCCTGACGAAACTCAAATTCTTCACAGCTCACATCCAGAGCGGCATCACCACTTCCGTTGACCTTAAGCTCCAATTTACCGTTGATCAACACCGGTCCTTTTTCCCGGATATCGCCACTCCCATTTAATTTAATTTCCAAATCATCTAGTCCGGTAAAAGCGTACAACTCAACATCTCCTGATCCATTTAAGTTTATGTATTCAATCGTCGGAACTGTTACATAAATGGTCAACTCAAAATCGTGGTAAAATCCATGAATTAATTCCAACTCAACCGTTCCATTTTTAATATCCGTATCCAGACGATCGATGATATTCTCATGTCCCACAGCTTCAATAAGCTGCTCGCTCCCCTGCTGAATCACAACATCAAAGGATCCGTTCACCTTGACTCCCGTCACGTCTTCAATGTCAAGCAGACGTGCCACGACTTCCCCCTCTCCCCTGATACCTATGTCATCAAAGATACAGGATGAAAAAAACAGAGGAATTGAAATAAATACAATTGCAATAAAATAATTTACTTTCTTCATGATTTCTGTGTTTTATGGTTGTTATTAAAATTGGCTACCCTCAGTTTAACAGTGACATATATTAAACGTTTTAGTGTGCATTTTGTAACATGTAGAATGCATTGCCTTCATACGAACAATCTCTTTATAAAATGATAAGACACCATCGACACATAAATATTTGTCTCTGTCCTTGCATACATTTGTTATAATTTATCATGTACAAGATGCCCACTACAACAGGATGACAACACACAAGGATGCTACCCCCATCCGGGAACATATTTTTTTTATAAATTTAAACGTGCGTTATTCGCGATTTGCTGAATCGCAACAGAGAAGATGCTGTTTGTTTAGAATCGTATGCCCACATTCCATCCCAGCCACCATTGCTGCATCCCATTGTTAGTGCTATGCTCATGGAAGGGTTTATCAGAAATACCTTCCAGATCGCCTTGCTGGCGAATGGCCTGATAAAAATTTAAAGAAGGACCGAAAGACAGTACAATTTTTCGAAAAGGTCTGAAATTGAAGGCGGGTGAAAATCTGGAAAGCACGCCATTGATTTCAAACTGATCCACAGTGGTAAGTATAAGGTTTCCGGTCAGATCAAAACTGATACTGGTTCGTTTGCCGAGGGCAAGCAAAGAACCATACCCATATCCCCCGGAGATCATTTCCGGATGGTATGCAACAGAGAAAATATTATACAAACTGTTCACCCCGGTTTTAAAACTCAGGGAAACAGGGAAAAGCTCATTTGTACCAATTTCCACTGGATGGTATCCTTTTTTTACATATGAAAAGAAACCCACCGGGACTCCTTTTTGAACGGTATCAGCAAAATTAAAGGTAGACAATTGTAGGCCCTCAACTTTTTTTGCATAATTCATAAATCCGCTCATTTGCATGCCATTGGATTGATCGCTAACAACATTTGCAAATCCGGCCAATTGAAATCCACTTTGATTTTTGGCTGTATTGAGTAAGCCGCTGATTTGAACAGATGCCATGCTATCCCTGGCACAATTGAGAACGCCGGACAACTGCAATCCATTCACTTTGTTGGCAATGTTTAAAACACCTGCAATCTGTGTTGCATGCACTTTCTCCGATGCAATATTTAAACATCCGGAAACCTGTGTTCCTTTTATATTCTGTCCATAATTTACAAATCCTCCTACCTGTAGCATGTTTACATCTTTGAGGGATACATTTGAAAAGCCGGACACCTGGATGCCATCCACCTGCTCTCTTGAAAAATTACTGAAGCCTGCCACCTGAACCCCTTTCAACTGGTGACGAATGGTGTTACTGAGTCCGGCAATCTGAACGCCATCCATCTTTCCGGAATTGGCATTAAAAACACCGGCAACCTGAGTTCCTGTAACATCACCCCCAACCATGTTTCCAATGCCTGCCACCTGAACACCCGACACATCATAACGGATGATGTTTAACAAACCGCCCACTTCAACACCGTTAATTCCGGATGAGTAGCCAGCCAGTATGTTTATGGACAAACGATGCACAAGGGAGCCTTTAATTAAACGATTGGTCCCGACAAATGGAAGCAACGAGACCTGAACTGATCCGGGATCATAAATGCTCAGATTTTCAGCCGTGGTCTGAAGTTCCCTGGGCACCATCGCATTGACCAACCTATTTTCATTCATCGGTTTTAAGTCCAGAGCACTGGGCCCCTTCGTTTCAAGAGTTGGGAAAGCATGTGGCTCAAGGGAGATATTCAAAGACTGATCCGTATTTGAATAAACAACAACCATTGTATCAAGATAACCCGCCTTGCAATAATTTAAAATGGGCTGTGTCCCATCTTTTGAAAACGGGATTTCATAACTTCCATCCTCATTTGTTGAATAGCAGGCATTGTTTTTTATGTCAAAAATAGTTGCATGCGCTATTTTCATCCCATTCTCCTTATTCCAAAGGTATCCGGTAACCAGATATCCCTCTGATTCAGAGCTTCCCTCCTCCTTGTCAAAATTTTTATTCAGGAGCACCACATGATGTCCAACAACCATAGGTTTTATTGACGGCCCTAACAACTGCTTCAATACCCTGTCAACGGATCGATTTTCCGCATCCACAGAGACAACTGACTTACCATCGATCAAATCCGCATTGTAGGAAAAAAGAAACCCTCCCTCCCCGGCTATCAGATCCAATGCCTCTGCCAGTGATTTTTCCTGCACAGAAATAGAAATTCGTTGGTCCAAAAAGGCAGACTGATTCTGTGCTGTCAGCGGCATGATCAAAAGCATGCTCAGCGCAAGCAAACTACCTATTTTCATCAGGCGCATCATCTTTTTCAAGAATAAAGTTTGTACTGTCCTTTCGAAGCTTTAATTCGAAGGATGCAGCAATGACTTCCAAAATTGTGTCGATGGATTCGTCTATAAACGTTGAGGACAACTTGCTGTTTTCAACAATATCTTTTCCAGCCTCGATATTTACATTGTAATATTTTTCCAGCAGAGTAAGCACCGAAGATAGTTTTGTTTCCTTAAATTCAAGAGTGCGGTTCAACCAGAACAATTCATTTGGTTTCTCCTCCACTTTTTCTGGGGCTGCACCTTTTCCATGAACCACCCCTTTATCTCCCGCTCTTAAGAGGACGAAGGCCGTATCACCACTGAGCTCATCAATCATATACAGCTTTACCAGCCCGGATTTCACAAACACTTCGACCATTGAATCAGGGTATGCCTTAACATTGAATGAGGTCCCAAGAACCATCACCTCACTGAGGGCGGTCTGAATAACAAATGGTTTACTTTTATCAGGCTCTACCTCAAAAAACGCCTCACCTTCAAGCACGACTTCCCGTCTTTTTGAATTAAATTGCTTTTGAATTTCAAGGGTCGAATTTGAATTCAAGGCAATGGCTGTGCCATCAGCCAGGGTATCTTTTACTATTGCAAAACCCGAAACAATCGTCATGGGCTGAGAATTATCAATCACAAACAGTTGATATATACCAAACAACACAAGCAAGACCGCAGCAATTCTTAAAATTTGATAGGGGCGGATAACACGGACCTTGCGTGCGTGAACATCCTGCGGATTGATTTGCCCGAGCACATTTGACCAGGCTGCATCAACATCCACAGCCACGGGTGCCGGATCCAGCTTTCCTGCTTCAAGCCACAGGGATTCAAGCTGGTGGAGAATGGCCTGATTTTCTTTTGTAACCTTTAGCCAATCCTCTACCCTGCGACTTTCATCATCCGATACATGCCCCTGCAAATACTTCAGCAGCACCTCATCTTCCATATGTTCTTTTCCTTCGATCATTGATCTGCTTTATGAAGACAACTCATTTATAAGCTACCCCCATCTGCTATTTATTGATTCTTCATTATTTCATTAAAGAAGTCCTTAAAAAACAGGACTATGACTGGCAAATACTCTTTCAATTCCTGTCTCAGAAACCGGAGGGCACTTCCTATTTGTTTTTCCACTGTTTTTTGTGATATCCCCAACTTGTCCGCAATCTCACGGTACTTTAGGCCATCATAACGACTCATGATAAACACTTTTCGACGTTCTATCGGTAAGCGATCTATTGTTTTCCTGATTTTTTGTTCAAGTTCAGATATCAGCTCCCCATCACCATCATGCCCCTCGTCCAGTGTCATCTGTCGTTCGTTGTCCTGTTTATAATCTTCCCGAATTTGGATGTGTTTAATCAGATTCAAACAACTGTTTCGAACTGCTCGAAACAAATAGGAACGTTGTGATCTGAGCTGAGAAACATCTTCTTTATTGTTCCATAACTTAACAAATACTTCCTGAACAACATCTTCAGAAGCTGCAACATCATTTAAGAATCGATTGGCATAGGCACACATATCACTGTAATTATCGCGAAATAATTGCTCATAGGCATGCGTATGTGTGTTCTCAATCTTCACTTCATTTATGTCATTTATTTCCTTTCAAATAATGTGAGCTGATATCAACAGAGGATACAAATATAATGAATTCCCTTGCATTGATTCCGAGAGTATTTTCAGATAATCCCGCAATTTTTTCGTAAATTATACATCTGAATCGTTTTAAAACATTCGTCATGAAAGATAACCTGCTTAACTACATGGAAAAACGTTTCTCACAGGGGAAATACAAGAACCAACCCGAATACTCCAGATCCTATGTCACCATTTCACGCCAATGTGGATGCTTTGGAAACTCCATTGCAAAAGTATTAATTGATAAACTTGCGCAGGAGCAAAACACAAAAAATCTTCCCTGGCATATCATTAATAAAGAAGTAATAGAAGAGGCAGCCCGTGAACTGAGGGTTGAAGAGAAACAGGTCAAAGAGATTTTTGACATGCACCAGCCCGGCGTTTTGGAAGATTTTTTTTCTGCCCTTAACCCTAAAGCAAGCATTAGCGATCTGAAAATCCGAAAAACCATCAAGGAAATAATTCAAAATTTTGCAAGAATGGGAGGCCACATCATAGTTGGCCGTGGTGGTGTTGTAATAACACGTGACATTCCGGATGGTATTCATATCCGGATTGAAGCATCAGAAGACTGGCGCATTGATCAGGTTGCCAACCGACTTCAAATTTCCTATATCGAGGCACGCAAACAGGTACAGTCAATTGACAAAAAAAGAGAGGACTTTAAAGCTTTGTTCAAGCAAAGTAAAGAAGAAGAAATTAAGTACGACATGACCCTTAACAATGAAAGGATAAATGTATACGAAGCAGCAGAATTGATTTACAAACTAATGAAGATTCGAAATCACATTTAGCTTCGGCAAGCTCAGCTACCGTTCATACTTCTTTTTGGGATTTGGATTGCGGCAAGCTCAGTTACCGTTGACATTGAACAGATGGGAGAGGATTTTCGACAGGCTCAGCGCCCCCTTTGCTGCCGCGCGATTATATCGCGTGGTACTTATTTAACAACAAATGCAATAAAACAAAGTATTTCCTTTCTTGATTATAATATATGTATTTCCTACTCAATGCTACTGGTTGCGGTGATGTTTGGACTTGTTGCGCTGTTATTTCAATCGGGTTTATTAATTCCGTTGCCTTCTTCAAAGCCTTCCCGTCCTTAACAGTCGTGACTGCCAAGAGTTCTTTTGCCTTAAGGATTGCAGCGTGTTTGCTGCATTTTTCTTTTAATTGAAAATTCTATTGTGTCTCCGTTTGCTTTGCTGCCAAAGCAATTGAAGGTATTTGTTTGCGGGTATATTTTTAGGCTTGGTTCTTTTTCTTCATGGAATGGGCATTTAAGCATGTGGTTTCTATTTGCTTTTAGCCCCTATTGGCTAAGTACTTTTTCTATTTTTAGCTTTTGTTTTATGTCGCTTATTTCCATAATGAAAAAAGTTTAAAAATCATTTTACTGATATATTTATCACAAATCCATCATATTTGTCAGAAGTAAACAAAGAAAATTTACTTGTTTATGATATTTTTATCAGTTAATTTTGTTAATATCTTAATATTTGTATTATTTTACTGATAAATAAGTATGACTTTAGGACAACACATAACAGCTTTAAGGAAGGATAAAAAGCTTTCGCAGAGTGAACTCGGAAAAAGGGCTGGCACTTCCGGTGATTTAATCGGGAGGTATGAAAGGGACGAAGTAAAACCCTCAATTGAAGTGATTATTAAAATTGCCGATGCCCTTAATGTTTCCATTGATTACCTGGTTGGTAAAACTTCTTTTGAGCTTAACCAGGACATGCTAAAGCGTTTTCAGGAAGTTTCTTCTTTACCGGAAAATGCGAAAAAACAAATTTATATGGTAATGGATGCTTTAATCCGGGATTTCAAAACCGGGCAAGCATACACAGCAAAATAAAACGATTATGCAACGGGTAGTAATTGATATACCGGACAACAAACTCAACTTTTTTATGGAGTTGGTAAATAATCTTGGTTTTAAAAAGGTTAAACAGATTTCTAAGGAACAACAGAAGTTTGTTGACGATTTGCAACATTCTTTGGAACAGGTAAAGCAACATCAGGAAGGCAAAATAAAACTTCAATCAGCAAAGGATTTTCTCAATGAGCTTTAATATTGTTGTTACCGATGGCTTTAAAAAGCATGCCAAAAGCATTGCCAAAAAACAACGCTCTTTTAAATCTGACCTTAATAAGCTAATAGATTCCCTCGAAGAAAACCCAACGCAAGGCGAAGCTTTAGGAAAAGACTGCTATAAAATTCGCATGGCTATTACCAGTAAAAGCAAAGGTAAATCCGGAGGTTCTCGTGTGATTACCTGTGTGAAAATTATTAACCAAACTGCCTACCTGCTTACCATCTTTGATAAATCCGATAAAGAAAATATTTCCGATAAAGAACTGGACGAACTTCTAAGGTTAGCAGGACTATTGTAAAACAAAAACCCGGAACTTAAACAGAACCGGACTTCTTGCTATTTATTCTCCTCGCTGGCGCGGATCTGCGATCCGTGACCTTCTGCAAGCATTCAAATCAGTTCAACATCCAACAACCCTTTTCTCCAGCATATTCACATGCACTACTGTAAAGATAATGCTCCGGTCGTACAGCTAACCCTTCTTCCACAGGATTTTGATGGATGTAGTTAAATTTTTGATCGATAACTGCAATTGTCCATAGCTCTATTGGCTTGTTGTCTGACCTCCAAAATCGGAAACCATTTGATGTGCTAAATTGCTCTTGCAACCACTCTTTACGGCTTTCCTGTGGATTATCATTTATTGCTTTTATTATTGCTTTACTTGTAAATTTCTTAAAGTCTCGTAGAATATCCTTGTAATCATTCCTTGTGAAAACATCGCCCCAACCCTGAACTGCAAAAGAAACTCCTTCTGGATTGTAGAATTTGTATTTTCTACTCATAGGCATAAGTATTTTCGGTATCCCAAAGGAAGGAAAAGAATTTGTTATTGAAAAACTTATTAGTAAAACGTTGGACACGGATCACAGATCCGCGCCAGCGAGGGGGTAAATTTTTTTATTTGTGTAACATGTGCAACAAACGTAGAACTTCTTTATTATTCTGGAAAATAATTCTTTCTTTATTTGTAGAACATTATTCACTATATCTGCGTTAAATATTAACAAACACTATACTTTTGTGATATATGTTAAACATTGGAAGTAAAATAACAGAGCTTCGTAAGCAAAACAAATGGTCTCAAGCAGACCTTGCCAAAGCGGTTAATGCTTCACGAGACATTATTGGGAAGTACGAACGTAACGAGAATGCCCCTTCTATTGAGATGGCTCAAAAAATAGCTGATGTATTCGGGGTAACTGTGGATTATCTTTTAGGCAAAAGTGCTTTTGCAAAATACAACCAGAACGATATTAAACGCTTGGAAGATATTGAAAAGCTTGATTCAGACACTAAATCAAAGCTTTATTTCGTAATTGATACTTTTTTAAGGGATGCCAAAGCAAGGCAGGCTTATACAATGTAAAAATCGATTTTATGCAAACAGTAACAATAGAACTTACAGATAATAACTCTTTAAAGGCTTTACAAGACTTAGAGCATAAGCATCTGATTAGGATTGTAAAAGAGCCCTATTTAAACTCTTATGCTTTGCCGGGTGAACCAATGAGCGAGCAAGATTTCAAAAAGTGGGTAGAGTACACCGAAGATTCTCCAACCGTAAGTATAACAGAAGCCAAACAACGATGGGCAACACAAAAGAAAAAGCTCCAAAAACTTATACGTTAAGATTATCCGAAAACGCCCTTCAAAACGTTGATGATATTACGGGCTATATTGCTTACATTAAACACCAGCCTCTAAACGCTATCCGTGTCGGTGATAAAATATTTGAGACCATAGACAGGATTACAAAACCCTTTGATATTTCGGGAGTGTGAAGAAATTCAGACTAAAACCAAGATTTACCGCAAAGCGGTTTGTATGAGCTGGCTTATTATCTATAAAATTAAATCTACTGAAATTGTTGTTCTTGGCGTAATTCATAGTAGCCGTAGAGCTTCAAAAGTTAGAAAGCTTAGAAAAGTAAAATAAAGCATAAAAAAAGCCCGATTGCTCGGGCTTTTCAGTTATCTGATATTTTGCCAATCTATTGTTCGTAATAAGTGATTTGAATAGGAGTATATTGATATAATTAGTATAACTATTACTAAAACTAGTAATATCCCATAGACATCTTTCTTTTTATTAATATCCCTAAACTTCTCTATTTTTTTCTTCCATCTATTTTTATAAGTATACATAAAGTGATGAATGATACCGATTACAAGACCAAGAACTAAAGAAAAGTAAGGGTAGTCTGATAGAGAAATACTCTTAAATAAATAGTTCTGAATGTTACTTATTCCTGATATAAAGAGCACACATAGAAATACTAACGTAACACCAGCTTTCCATTCACTCCACCAACGAGAAGGCACTATTTCCCAAAAACGATAAAAAGTATAAAAAACATAATCGTATGCTCGCATTATCATTCTCATTATTTCAATCCTCCTTCCATTCTATACATATTCCAACCTGGTCCAAGTATTTCTTGATTTCTTTGGATTATTCTATCTGTATCATTCATATATCCACCCAATCCGCCAGGATAAAAAGCATCAATCCCAAAATAAAGAATCCCTACCGCAGGGTTAATTGTTAATGAATACAATGCCACACCTGTATTTAAACCAGCTTTTTGAGGACTAACCGACCATTCATCCCTTATACCTTTATTATACCTTGGTACACCTATTGTATAATCATATACAATCCCAACACCTGTTAATCCAAAACCAAACCCTTTAGCGACATTAACACCCTTTAATGCAGACATATATTTACTAGACCCCCTTAAAGAATAAATACTTGATTTCAATGGTTTATACATGCTCCATCTATTTAGCTTTGCTGAATAATAGGCTGATGCACCTGTTGCTTTTAAACCTGCTAAGTAATTAAATTTATCAATCGCAACTTTCCCTCCCCCTTGGGAACTGGCATTACTCAAAAAACCAGCAAAAGCCCTATTGTTCAGTCTTTTATATTATTGTTGAAGATTCTGCCAATTTACTGTGCTTACTAAATAAATTGAATATATAAAACTAGCTAATACTACAATAGAAATAACAATAATTAATGAAATACCAATCCTATCTTTAGTGTTATTTAGGTATTTAAATTTATCTATCTTTTTTTTCCATCTACTTTTATATAAAAAGTAATAATGATTTAAAATATAGACCATTACCCCCATAATTATTGGGCTAAACTTTGATTTAGGAAGTAAGTCTATTTTATATTGGTACAGTATTAAACCATAAAATGAAAGTAGTATGAAAATTGTAAAAAACGAGATCGTTAAAATTGATTTCCATTCACTCCACCACTTAGAAGGAGCTTTTTCCCAAAAACGATAAAATGTATAGAAGATATAATCGTAAGCTTTTTCTATTTTGTTCATTGTTACTTTAACTTAATTCTAATTCTAATTCAAAGGCCCTTGTGGTCTCCTCGCTGGCGCGGATCTGCGATCCGTGACCTTCTGCAAGCATTCAAATCAGTTCAACATCCAACAACCCAGTTCGGCGTAGCGTCTCGCTACATCGTGGCAAAAAAAGGCCTCTGGCCTGATATTTACTCTAAATTC
>JBFHER010000116.1:0-11265 GCA_041584055.1 Bacteroidales bacterium | reverse complement strand
CTGCTCTTCAAGCGGGATGCCTAATTTATTGAATGTTGCCAGTAAGTCCGGATCAACCTCGTCAAGACTGTTCAACTTTGCTTTTTGTTTTGGTGCTGAATAGTAAATGATGTCCTGATAATCGATCTTTGGGATCTTGAGGTGCGCCCATTTTGGCATCTCCATCGTACACCACTTGCGATATGCACTCAAACGAAATTCAAGCATCCATTCCGGCTCATTTTTTTTAGAAGAGATTAAACGCACCACATCTTCGCTTAGTCCTTTCCCAATATCCTCTGCTTCGAAGTCACTTACAAAGCCATACTCGTAGTCTTTGTTCGTGAGGTCATTCAACATTTTATCTTGATCTTCTGCCATTGTTTAATAGTTTTCGTTAAGGCAATGACGCCTTAATTTACATGTTCTTTCTAAACACAGTTTTGCTGTTGTTGTTCAGTGAGATTTTCCTGATTTTTATCAATAAGTTCCCTCACATGAAATCGAGCCACAAAGTTAGTAATTTATTGGGCTCAAAAGATGATTTGCTTGTCAAATTACAAATGATTAACAAAATGATCAGAAAACACCTTGTTTTGTAGCGTAATGAAGAAAAAATTGACCGTATTCGTGAATTTGATGATTAGAGATTTACAGTTTGGCCCGTTTCGCAATCCTTGTTAGTCCTCTCATGAAAAGATCCCAAAGAACAAAAACCTGAAGTGATTTGTAAACCTTCACCAAAACATTTAATTTAGACAACACGTTTTAATAAAAATCTATAAATCTATGGAAACATCTAAAAGTTATGTTGTTAGCATCAACGAAAGTGCAGCGGGCTATTTATACAAATCCGCCAGTTGGACCACCTTTTTTGCCGTGCTGGGGTACATTGCTGCGGCCTTGCTGCTTTTAATGGCCATGTTTGTGTTGGTAAGTGGTGGTTTGATAAGCAGGTTTAATCCGGCAGTTGCTCAAATGCCCTTTAATTTTGCCTGGCTTGGCGTTATTTATCTGCCTATCGCCGCACTTTACATCTGGACCTCCACATTGATGCTTGGTTTTGCTTCAAAAGCGAAGCAAGCCCTTAAGGACAATGACGATGATATGATTGAACAGTCGTTCAAGAAAATGAAACAATTTCTTACAATCTTTGGTGTGATGACCATCGCGTTACTGGTACTCTATTTTTTTATGATAATTGCCATGATTGTAGGTAGTATCTCGGGAATGTCAGGTCCGATGATCTAGCAGGGAAAGTGTGCTTAATGAGGACGGAACCCATCGGTATTGAAGTCTTGTAAGGAAAAAGAAAATGCTTTTGCACTTTAAGTATTTAAAAACGAACATGAGTGAATTGTTGTGTTTTTTGTTGTTTGTATGCTTGATGTGTGGAAACCAAAATGCATATTTTAAAGTTTCTCCGAGGTAGTTCCTTATTGGTTTTTCGTCATGTAAACACATGTTTTATAAGCAGTTTTGGATGTCGATATTTTGTTTAAGACCGTGACAAAAATCATCTGAATTATTGGACTAAAATTGTCTATCTTCGTCCTGAAAAGAGAATTTTTATATTTAATTGATTTTCAAACGACTAACTTATATGCATACCGATCGCTTTGTCTCCCGTCATATTGGACCACGTTCAAAAGAGTTAAAATCAATGTTGGAAACACTTCATGTTTCATCCCTTGATGAGTTAATTGCTCAAACCGTTCCGGCAAATATTCGTCTGAAACAGCCGTTGAATTTACCGTATGGCCTTACTGAGCGTCAGTATTTTAGAAAGATTTTAAATCTGGCTGCCAAAAACAAGGTATTTAATACCTACATCGGGATGGGGTATTATGATACAATCACGCCTGCTGTGATTCTTCGAAATGTATTGGAGAATCCGGCATGGTACACATCATACACACCATATCAGGCTGAAATTTCGCAGGGACGTTTGGAGGCGTTGTTGAATTATCAAACCGTTGTTTGCGACATGACTGCCATGGAAATTGCCAATGCCAGTTTGCTGGATGAGGCTACAGCAGCGGCAGAAGCGATGATCATGATGTATAATTCACGTCCGAGGGAACAGGTGAAAGCGGGCAGAAATGTACTTTTTGTTGATGAAAAAATATGGCCTCAAACCCTGGATGTCTTGAAGACACGCTCAAAGCCCCTGGGTATATCGCTGGTGGTGGGTGATTTTAGAAACGTGGACACCATTGAGACTGCATTTGGGGCAATTTTACAATACCCGAATTCCAATGGTCGTGTAATTGATTATAAAGGTTTTGTTGACATGGCTCATGAAAACGGATGCAAGGTTTCGGTTGCAACAGACATTTTAAGTCTTGCCATCCTTACACCTCCGGGAGAATGGGGTGCCGACATTGTTTTTGGATCGTCGCAACGCTTTGGCGTGCCGATGGGATATGGTGGTCCTGCGGCAGCTTTTTTTGCAGCACGTGAAAAAGATAAACGCAATATGCCGGGTCGAATCATCGGTGTAACAAAAGACCGTCATGGGAACAAGGCACTTCGCATGGCCTTGCAAACACGGGAACAACATATTAAACGCGAAAAAGCAACATCAAATATTTGCACAGCACAGGCCTTGCTAGCAAACATGGCCAGTTTTTATGCTGTTTATCACGGGAAGGGCGGCATAGAACGCATTGCAAAACGGATACATAGCATTGCCACCATGCTGTCAGAAGAGATTGAAAAGTTGGGTTACGAACCAATCAACGATAATTATTTTGATACTTTACGCATAGCCATCCCCGACAAGGTCCGCTTGTCTGATATCAAACGGTATTCACTGGAGCTGGAGATGAACTTCCGTTACTTTGAAACGGGGGAAGTGGGCATCAGTATTGATGAAACAACAAATATTGACGATGTGAACTGGATTCTGGAAGTGTTTGCTAAAGCCAATAACATGCCAGTTCCGCTGATCTCTGATGTTCCAGAAAATTTATCCATTGGGGCGAAGTTTTTACGTACATCAGACTTCCTGCAAGATCCGGTTTTTTACAATTACCGTTCTGAAACAGAACTGGTACGCTATATCAAACGCCTTGAAAGGAAAGATATTTCTTTAACGCACTCCATGATTTCTTTGGGGTCGTGTACAATGAAGTTGAATGCTGCAACTGAAATGCTTCCTTTGAGTTGGATCGAGTTTACGGGAATACATCCCTTTGTGCCTGTGGATCAGGCTGCTGGCTATCATGAAATGTTTAAGGAGCTGCGGCGGGATCTGGCTGAGATTACCGGTTTGGCTGATGTGAGCCTGCAACCTAATTCCGGTGCCGCAGGAGAGCTTGCCGGATTATTGGTTATCCGCGAATACCTTATCAGCAAAGGAGAGGAACAGCGTGACACTGTGATTATTCCGGCTTCTGCACATGGCACAAACCCGGCAAGTGCAGTGATGGCTGGCATGAAGGTGGTGGTGGTGAAGTGTGATGAAAGAGGCAACATCAGCATCGATGATTTAAAGGTTAAGATAGAAGAACAGGGGGATAAATTAGCGGCGATGATGATCACCTACCCATCCACGCATGGCGTTTATGAAGCCGGGGTGATAGAAATGTGCGAACTGGTGCATCAAGCGGGAGGACAGGTTTATATGGATGGCGCCAACATGAATGCTCAGGTTGGAATTACGAACCCGGGATTGATAGGTGCTGATGTATGCCATCTGAATTTACATAAAACCTTTGCCATACCTCATGGAGGTGGCGGCCCTGGTGTTGGCCCCATCGCAGTGGCCCGGCACCTTGTGAAATTCCTCCCAGGTCACACCGTTCTAAACAACGATCGAAAAGGTAAACCGGTTGCGGCAGCTCCCTATGGAAGTGCAAGTGTTTTACCAATCACCTATGGGTACATTAAAATGCTGGGCCGAGATGGCTTAAGATCCTCAAGCGAGATGGCCATTTTAAATGCCAATTACATTGCTGAAAAATTGAAAAGCACCTACGGCATTCTTTATGTTGGAGAAAAAGGCCGTGTTGCGCATGAAATGATTCTTGAATGCCGTCATTTTAAAGAAGCCGGAATTACAGAACTGGATATTGCCAAGCGCTTGATGGACTACGGTTTCCATGCACCAACCCTTTCTTTTCCTGTGCATGGAACTTTGATGGTTGAACCAACAGAAAGTGAAAGTTTGCAGGAGCTTGATAGATTTGTAGATGCCATGCTATCAATTTACAACGAGATAAAAGAGATCGAATACGGAGAGGCTGATGCAACAGACAATGTATTAAAAAATGCGCCTCATACAGATCAGGAAATTGTGTCAGACAACTGGAATCATGATTATGGCCGCGAGAAAGCAGCCTATCCGCTGGATTGGTTGCGGGACAATAAATTCTGGCTGCCGGTTGCGCGGGTGGACGATGCATACGGTGATAGGAATTTAATTTGTACCTGTTCCGGTTTGCTTGAATAGAGGATGTTAAGGTAAATCATTTTAAGCAAAAGTCGGGCTGGTTGGTTTGATTCAATGATTTGTATTAAATTTGGATATCAATTTTAAAACAACCGAAATGAAAAAGCTGTTAGGATTACTTGTGTTTATTCCTTTTCTCATCTCAGGATGTATCAATGGCATTGCCGGTAAAGGGGAAGTACTAACAAAACAATATTCCTTTGAAACATTTACAGGTGTGGATTATGGTTTGCCAGGAAAGGTGATTTTTGAGCAGGGGGAGCAGTTTGTGTCGGTTAAGACCAACGAAAATCTATTTGATTATCTTGAAATGGAAGTGGTTCGGGGAGTTTTAAACATCAAGGTGCAGAAAGGTTATTCCATAATGGATTATGATGAGATGGAACTTCACATATCAATCCCCAGCCTTAGTTATTTTGAAACTGACGGGTCAGGTGACATGATTTCAAGCAAACCAATTGTTGTTGAAAATGATCTGGGGTTGAAAATTGATGGCTCAGGCGATCTCATGCTGAGTTATTTGGAATGTGAAGACCTTAACATGGAAATTGACGGCTCGGGTGAAATACAAATAGAAAAAATTAAAGGAAGTCGTCTGGAATGTAATATTGATGGTTCAGGGGACATAAGCATCGAGGGAGAAGGTAAAAAGTTTGAGATAGATATTGACGGTTCCGGGAATGTAAAAACAGGCAATTTAAAAGTAAAAGATGCGGATATTGACATTAATGGTTCCGGAAGTTCATATATCTGGGCAACCGATGATCTCCAGATTCGCATCAACGGGAGTGGCTCGGTATTCTACAAAGGAAGCCCCGATATCAATTCTGAAATCAATGGCAGTGGAACGGTAAAAAAATTGTAATTACCCGCATGATTACATGATAGAATCCTAGAATTCTACCATAATACCTATTGTTGGTAACAAGGTTCCACTTTTATTTTCAATGCTATTTAATACATAGCTCGTTCCGTCGTTGATGGTTTTGAATGAACCATCCGCATTCTTTTCACGAATAATATAATCCTGTCCTTTGTTTTGAAAATTGTATGCATTTTGAATGTCTGCGTAAATCATCAAATTCCATTTGTCGAAAAAATACTTTTTATCCACACGAATGTCTAGCTGATGAAACGCATCGAATCGTTCACTGTTTAGTTGTTCGTAATCAAAATAGGCCTGTCCGTTTGCATCCCAGGCCTCTACAAGGGCAGAAAGTTCAAGGTCATACGGAGTGTATGGCAGTCCACCCACCAAACGCCACTTAAAACCTGCCGACCAGTTTCGTTTGAAGTCTTTTGTTCCGGTGATCGTAAGTAAGTGTTTGCTGTCCCATGAGGATGGAATTTCTTTTCCATCAAGGTCGTTAAATAAACTGCGAACATAGGTGTAAGAAGCAATTAGGTTAAAATTTGGAAGGTTGATGCGATTTAATGCTTCAAATCCAATTGCTTTTCCTTTTCCTGCGGAAGAAACCGGTTCTGCTCCTGACACACTACTGTATTGGGCACCACCATTGGCAAGGCTAACACCATTGATTGTGCTGATGGGGTATTGGAAATAATCTTTGTAAAACGCTTCCAGTGAAAACAAGTAGCTTGTTTTAGGTTTGTATTCCAACCCGGCAACAAAGTGGTTGACGCCAATGTAATCTGTGTTTATGTTGAGAAGTGTTCCGTTGGCATCCCGAAATCCAAGTGTTGTGTAGGCGGGCAGTTGGTAAAAACGTCCTGAAGAAGCATTCAGATTTATTTTATCGGTCAGCGCATGACTTATTGATAAACGTGGTGAAAGTTGGCTGAGCGGATTGTTCATGTTGGAGGAGAAACTGTTCCCGTCAATGCGTAAACCAAATGAAAAAAGTGTCTTAATATCCGAATAACGCTTGCTTAGCTGAGCAAAAGCACCATATTTAAACAGTTCAAGATTTGAATTGTAATTGACTTCGTTCAATGCATTATTTACATAAACCTGTTGATAGGTATCGTTAAAATATTTGGCATACTCACCCGAAATTCCGTAGTTAAGTTTATACCCATTAAATATCTGATCTACTTCATAACGTAGTTTATTCTCTATTTCCTGAGAGTTGTAATCAAAACTTTTAGGGCGTGTTTCATCGTTGTCAGGGTATTTAAAGAATTGATTATCCAACATGTTTCTGCTTGCAACCACTGTTTGATAGCCATTTTCCATAAAATGTTTGTAAACGAGTCCAAAAGTATAGCTCCATTGATTATTGACAGGAATTTGTGAAAGGATGTACTCCTGAGAGGCATCCGGATTGTCAATGTTGTCGTTCAAGGTTAATCTGTCATATGAGCCAATACTGATCACTGAAATCTCATTCTTGGAATCCAGGCGTGTTTTAACTTTCAACTGGTAATCGTTAAATGTTGGCAGAAATGGAAGTCCGATCACACCAAACAAAAGCTGAAGGTAGGACCTTCGTGCTGAAAAGATATAACTCGTTTTTTCTCCGATAGGCCCGTCTAGTGTTCCGGTAATTTCACTTGCACCCAGAGAACCACGGAATTTTGTATTGTCCGGATTGCCGTCAATCTGAGTGAATTCAAATACCCCGCTCAAAGCATTGCTTCGTTCTGCAGGGAAAGCGCTAGAATAGTAGTTTACCGTTCCAATAAAATCCGCATTAAGAATTCCCACAGGTCCCCCGGAGGCGCCTTGTGTGGCAAAGTGGTTTAAAACAGGGATTTCAACATCATCCAAATAGAACCGATTTTCACTGGGACCTCCTCCACGCACAATGATATCATTCCGAAATGCCGGTGTAGAGCCGATGCCTGGAAAGGATTGAATCACCCTTGAAATATCCCTGTTGCTGCCTGGGTTGCTTTCAATCTCCTTGATGCCAATGCGTTGCAGAGACACAGGAGCTTCTTCTCGCTTTTGAAAAGGATCAACGGTGATTTTTATTTCGGAGAGCTGAGTGGAAGAGCTCTTAAGTGTTAGATTGATAAATGCCGTGTTTGCATTTGTAACTAAAATATCTCTGCTAAATACGGATTCATAACCGACAAACGATGCTCTTAATTGAACATAGCCTGGTGTGAGTCCGGTAATTATAAAATTGCCGTCAAGATCACTTGTGGATCCGATGTTTGTGCCAACCACTAAGATATTGGCAAAAGGGATGGGTTCATTTGTGTTTTGATCAATTGTGCGACCTTTAATAACCCCGTTTTGGGAATAAAGAGCGGCTGGCAATAGAAATAAGATGATTATATATTGTAAAAATTTCATTGTTGCTTAGAATTTAACGGTAAGAGAACTGAAAATTTGCTTCGCTGTGGTTAATGTGGATAAATCGGTAAAAAGGTCACCATTATCACCTGAAGGATGCCCATGTCCTATAGGATTCAAATGATATGTTTTTCCGTCTTCAATCTTGCTGACAAGCACTGAATAAATCAAAGATGGCTGTGCACTGTTTTTATAATACCTGTTGCCAGGGATCTTGCCATTGGTCCAGTATTGATTCCAGTCCCATGTTTGATTCACTTCAATAAACACCCGTAGCTTATTAACTTCTTTCGGCAAACTCCCTTTAATGATAAAGTTATTTTCAGGGGTTGCAGATGAGTACGCGTCAACATACGGATTCTCAGGTGTTGGGACAAGATTCTTGCCATTGATCATTCCTTTTTTGTGATTCCAGTAAGGTAACGCAGCAGGTTGAATAGATTCGCCCGGTTTATCTGACCATGTACTGTCAGACAGTTGTGCGTGTCCAAACGTTCCATTGGCATATGATTTTGTTACGTAAATCGTCTTTATAATATCACCATCAAGGTTTTCAAGCCAAATCACAAATGTTGGATGATTGAAAGATTTTCCTTTGATGGCTTCTATGGTGATGCTTTGTTCGTTTTGATCTGCACTTATTTGGATTGTTTCAGGTTCGGCCTGTTTTGACTGTGACCCTGAATGGCTTGATTTGCATGATATCATCCAAAAAGTGCTCAGAATTAAAAGAACATTTAATGTAATGGTTGTCTTCATTGTTGTACGAATTAGTATTTGTTATGCAAAAGTAATACAAAAATGTAATAAAACTAATCCATTAATGAATTATTTTTATTAATTTTGTTCCGATTATGTATAAGTACAAGAAAATAAAAGTGTTGTTGGAGCATCTTGAAGAATTCGAGTTAGCTCATCCTGAGGGGGATATGAAAGAATTTTCGCTCTGGTTCAGAGACAAAGTACATGGTATTGATTCTTCAGAAAGTATTTCAAGTGTTGATTATTCTCATCGAAAAACCTTTGATATCACGGAAAGGCCTGAAGTGGAACTGTCAACATTGCTGACCAACCTGTATCGTTTTGCCCGGCATTATATTAAAAAAGCCCTTGATAATACAGGCTTAAGAACAGTTGACGAATTTGGATTTCTGGCCACATTGATAAAGGAAGGCAGCCTCTTGAAGTCGGAACTGATCAACCTTCATCTAATTGAGATTTCCTCAGGAACTGAGGTGTTGAAGCGTTTGCTAAAATCTGGTTTTATTTATGAAACGCCAGATCCAAATGATGGACGGGCGAAACGCGTGGCATTGACAGAAGAGGGTAGAATCCAGATAATACAGGCCTTTAATGAAATGCACAAAGTATCCCTAATTGTAAACGGGAATATTACCAGGGAGGAGCAAAAGCAGGTCATCATGACCTTCAATAAACTAAAGTATTTTCATTGGAACATTCACAACCATGACCGTGATGCCAAACTGGATGTTCTTTTGGAAAAATACCTCGGAAATGGGAACTGACAGTTTTCATGCAGGGATTCACAGAGCAACGATTTAATAAAAAGTATGCTTTCCGCAGCGAATTGATTTTACCTTTAAATAAATGGTTTCTATCAGGTAATTTTTTTATATTTCAACCTTTAACTCGTTTTATTGTTTTCAACTTAACATGTCTGACTTATTTTTTAATCAATAAGCGCAGGGAATTAATATTTAATAATCATAAGTAATCAGTAGATGAAAATAATATCTTGGAATGTGAACGGTGTAAGAGCCGTAATGAAGAAGGATTTTTTAGAAAGTTTTAAATCCATGGGTGCTGATGTGTTGTGCCTTCAGGAAACAAAAGCACAGGATGATCAGGTTGCTGAGGCATTAAAAGATCTTGAGGGATATTATATCGTGTCAAATTCAGCAGAAAAGAAGGGTTATTCCGGAACAGCAATCATATCTAAAGAGAAACCCATCGGGGTGATGCTTGACATGGGCGTTTCAGCTCACGATACTGAAGGGCGTGTAATTTGTGCTGAATACGATGCTTTTTATCTGGTCACTGTTTATGTGCCCAATTCGGGGAGTGAATTAAAGCGCCTTGATTACCGCCAGGAGTGGGATGAGGACTTTTTTAGATATTTGAAAAATCTTGAGAAATCGAAACCTGTTGTGGTTTGCGGTGATTTTAATGTAGCCCATAGGGATGTGGATCTTGCCCGTCCGAAAGCAAACTACAATAAATATGCTGGTTATATGCAGGCAGAAATTGATGGCATGGATCGATTTACTCAGGGAGGCCTGATTGATACATTCCGTTATTTTTATCCTGAAGAAACGGATCGGTACTCATGGTGGAGCTACAGAGCGGGAGCAAGAGCCAAGAACATTGGCTGGAGAATCGATTATTTTTTGGCAAGTGAAAGTCTCCTGCCGCAACTTTCCGATGCTTTTATCCTGCCGAATGTGATGGGTTCAGACCACTGTCCCGTTGGGTTAGAATTAAAGTAATGACGCAGGAAGGATCATTTTTAAATTAAACCCATACTCTTCAGGAGATAACTTGCATTCATATTTTGTGTGACGCCTTCTCTGAGTTTGTAATCAAATCGCATCTGATCTTTTTCAAAGGCAATTTCAAAGCAGATGTTCCTGAAAGTTTCAGGATATTCTTTCTCAAGTTTACCGAGATCAAGGTCGTGTGTTGCAATTATGCCATATACATTTTGTTGTGTAATCTTTTTAAGGACACCAATAGATCCTTTGCGCTTGTCTTCCGAATTTGTACCTTTTAATATTTCATCCAGTACAACAAACAACGGTTCATTTGTGGATGCGGTTTCATATAATTTCTTAAGCCTTAGTAGCTCTGCCTTAAAGTAAGATGTATGTTCGATTAAATCATCGATTGTACCGATGGATGTGAAAATCTGAACGGGTTTATAGGTAAATGATTTTGCACAAACAGGAAGCCCCATTGAAGCCATGATCAGATTAACCGTAACGGTACGCAAAAATGTACTTTTTCCTGCCATATTTGCACCGGTGACAATGTAAAAGAAGGATGTGGATGCATAACTTATGTCATTATCGATGCGCTCCTTCCGGTGGATCAACGGATGTCCAAGTTCTTTTGCATCAAGCAATGTTTTATCAGAAAGGATTGGCAGAGCAAAGTCCGGATTGTTAAATGAAAACCCTGCTAAACTGTTCAGTGCATCCAGTTTTGCAATGGCATCAAACCATAAAGGGAAGCGTTCAATGTTACGCTTCTGCCAGTTGTCGATGGATCGGATAACATGCAGGTCGCGTAGATAAAGACCGTTAAACAGTATTGCAACAAGGATATTATTGCGACTTTCCAATCGATTCAGTAATTTTTTTGCGATGGTAATTTCTTTGATGGCATTTCCTTTGGTACTGGTGAGGGTTGCATTGATTTCTTTTGTCAATTCACGCTTAAATACTACCTGATTCAAGGTGGATATCAATGCATCGTATTTTTTTATTGAAGATGAAAATGATTGCAGGCTTTGGGAATACCAGTTAATGGTCTTTGCGTATCCACT
>JBFHER010000115.1:0-11267 GCA_041584055.1 Bacteroidales bacterium | reverse complement strand
CCAAACCTGAACTACTTTGGTGGCGATTCATTTAGCTATACCATTCAGGATGGAGACGGAGATGCATCTACTGCACTTGTTGTGTTAACCATTACAGCTGATGATACGGATGCCCCGGTTGCCAATGATGACAATGTTGAAACAGATGAGGATGTGGCCCTGACCATTCGTCCAATGAACAACGATGAAGATCCGGACTTGACCGGACTGACCTTGTCCATTGTTACGCCACCAACAAGTGGAAGCATTACACATGTTGCTGATTCCATTGTTTACACCCCAAATGAAAACTACAATGGTCCGGATGTGATTGTTTACGAGATCACAGAGCTTGGGGCAGGAAATCAGACCGCTCAGGGAACCATTAATATTACGGTTAAACCTGTAAATGATTTGCCAGTAGCAGTAAATGACTCCGCTTCTTTCGTAGAAGACAATGCTTTGTATATTAAAGTGTTGTTGAATGATCTTGATCCTGATTTTTCAGGTTTGTCGATTATTGAAGTGGCTGATCCTGTAAATGGAACTGCAACAATTATTGCGGATTCTATTTATTATGTGCCTGACATGGATTTTTATGGTGAAGAAATATTTACCTATGGAATCGATGATGGCGACGGAGATACTGTGAGGGCACAGATCGTTCTCACCATTATTGCCGATGATTCAGATATTCCGGTTGCCCGCAATGATACATTCAACATTGATGAAGATGTGGTGATTGCAGACAATCTTTTGGCCAACGATTATGATCCGGATAAAAAAGGAGTTACGATCGACGTAATACAGGAGCCTACTCTGGGAAGTTATGTGCTCGGATTGGATGGGCAGTTTGATTACACACCGGATGCCAACATTTATGGCAACGATACTTTGATTTATCGTATCATAGATAAAGAATTGCATCAGGATACTGCATGGGTTTACATTCACATAGCTTCTGTTAATGACCGTCCGATAGCAGGGGATGATCTGGCAGAGTTACTTGAAGAAGCAATCATTGATATACCGGTAATGTTGAACGATTCTGATGTTGAAGCACCGCTTTCTCCAGATTCTCTCCACTTTGTATCAGGACCTCATTTTGGAGAAATCACCATTCTACCTGGAACAGGTGTGTTAACCTACGCCCCTGATGTGAATTATTTCGGAAACGACAGTATCTTGTATTTTGTTACTGATAATGAAGGATTGGGTTCAGACACAGCAGTGATTAGAATTGTGGTGACCAATGTAAATGATAATCCGATTGCCTTGAATGATACGGTTGAATTGTTGGAAGATGATTCTGTATTGATCGCCATTCTTGTAAATGATCAGGACATTGATAAAAGCGGGCTCACAATCTCTCTTGTGGATTCATGCAAAAACGGAGCGCTGTACCTGGTGAATGACACATTTGAATATGTGCCGGATGCAAACTTTAACGGCAGAGACTCTGTGCTTTATCGCATTACGGATGGAGAAGGAGATGTTGCTGATGCCTATGTTTTAATCGACGTGATCTCGGTGAACGATGCGCCTGTTGCATCCAACGATACAGTTTCTGTGACCGAGGATGTGGCCATGAACATCAACGTGCTTGCCAATGATTTTGACATTGATGGTAGCATAGACTTAAGCAAGTTAAACATGTGGCAGCTTCCTGCTCACGGAACTGCTGCTTTTGATATCGCAACAGGTTTGTTGGCTTACAAGCCTGATACGAACTATTATGGGCCTGACACAATCGTGTACGAGATTGTGGATGACATTGGAGACCAGGATACAGCAATTGTATTTATCCAGGTAGTGTCGGTTAATGAATCACCAATAGCGGTGAATGATACATTCAATATAAAAGAGGATTCAGTTCTTTCAATTGCACCCCTTTTAAATGATGTGGATGTTGATTTGTCAGGCATCAGTATTAAAATTGTGGATACACCTGTACATGGCAACCTGTTTGCTAAAACTGCGGATACACTGATTTATACACCACACAGCAATTTCTTTGGAAAAGATTCCATTCAGTATACAATAGAAGATGGAGAAGGAGACAGTGCAACAGCCTGGATTATTATCAATCTTTCGTATGCAAATGACTTGCCGGTGGCCAATGATGATTATCATATTTTGACCAGTGACGGTCTGAATATGATTTATTTCCTTGCCAACGATTCCGACATTGAAACAAGTTTAACAACTGCACATGCAACAATCATCGCCGGAGGATGGGCTGGAACTGCAGTGATCAATGATGAACTGGGTGTGCTTGAATACACACCGGATTATGATTTCTTTGTCATGGACTCGGTGAAGTACATCATCACAGACAATGATGGAGGCATTGATTCTGCAACCATTATCATTGAGGATGTTGACAGCTTGATGGACAGTGATCAGGATGGCATCCCGAATATTGTGGATGGCAACTGGGATGCAGCTGATCTTGATGGAATTCCGAATTATCTTGATCTTGATTCTGACAATGATAATATTCCGGATGGAATCGAAGGAACTGAAGACAGAGACCAGGATGGAATACCTGATTTTGTGGATCCGTTCGATTGGGATGGGGATGATGACAATGACTTGTTACCAAACCGCTACGAGGACTCAAATGATGACGGGAACCCATACAATGATGATTGCGATGGGGATGGCATTGCGAACTACCTCGACAATGATGATCATTGTGATGATCTTGTGAATGTGCCAAACGGATTCTCTCCAAATGGAGATGGTGTGAACGACCTGTTCGTTGTTAAGGGTGTATGGAACTTCCCTGGCTCAGATATCCAGATATTCAACCGTTGGGGGAACCTTGTTTATGATAAAGAAGATTATGGAAATACCGACCGCTGGGGTACATATGATGCATGGTGGAATGGTAGAACAAGTCGCAATGGAAAAGCAGAAGTTGGGGAAGGTGTTTACTATTACCGACTGACGCTTGGAAAAGGTAGAAAAGTTAAAGAAGGTTTTATTCATATCCGACGGTAATAAAAAAAATTAAAAGAGAAAGGCTGTCCTGAGGGGGAGCCTTTTTTTTGCACAATTTTAAACCTGTTTTACATTATGACAAAAAAGGAACGCTATAACAAAGTGATTGACTGGTTTGAGAAAAACATGCCGGTAGCAGAGACGGAACTGGATTATGGGACGCCTTATGAATTGCTTGTGGCTGTTATCCTTTCTGCGCAGTGCACAGATAAACGTGTAAATTTATTAACCCCCGCCATCTTCGAAAAATATCCCACTGCTGAAGAGATGGCATTGGCGACACCCGGTGAGATATTTGAATTGATTAAAAGTTGTTCTTATCCGAATAATAAATCTAAACACCTGGTGGGGATGGCAAAGAAGTTGGTTGAAGAGTTTAATAGCATTGTTCCGGAGGATATAGATGAGTTACAGAAATTGCCTGGTGTGGGGCGAAAAACAGCCAATGTCATTGCATCCGTTGTGTTTAATAAACCCGCCATGGCGGTAGATACGCATGTGTTTCGGGTTGCTGCCAGAATAGGTCTTACAACTAATGCAAAAAATCCGCTGCAAACCGAACAGCAACTGGTGGCCAACATTCCGGAAGCATTGATTCCAAAGGCGCATCATTGGTTGATCCTGCATGGCAGGTATGTCTGCATTGCCAGAAAACCAAACTGCCTTGAATGCGGACTAAAATCCATGTGCAGGCATTATGCAACTTTGTTAGAATAACTCAGTCGGGGAGTGGATTCAGTGGTGGATTAGAAAAGACGAGCGAATAGGAGCCGAATGACATCAACGTGACGTTAATTTTATAGATATTTTGAAATTGCTTACCCTCATCGCATTGTTAGTTGCATCGCAGTATTTGTGTGCCCGGGAAACCATAACCATCTATGGTAAAGTTGTCTCAGGGGCAGGTGAAGGAATATCTGGAGCCATCGTCTCCCTGGGCAATAGCAACAAGAATACACCTACAATGAATGATGGCTCATTTCGGATTCAGGCTGTGCCTGGTGATTCACTTTTCATACATACGGGTTCATATCATCCCAAAATATGGATTGTGCCACAAACGAATCAAAACATTCTTTTTCCCAGGATCGTGCTGATTGAAAAAGCAACGGCACCTGTTCTCAATACAGATTTGAAGAATCAGAAGAAAGGGCCGGTGCTGGTGATGGGAACAGTGAAGGATGCTGAAAATAAAATCCTTCAGGGCGCAAGTGTAATAATTCGTGGCACGTTTACCGGCGTAGCAACCAACAAACTGGGATCTTTTAACATCGAAGCCATGCCCGGGGATACCCTGGAAATTAGAACATTGGGTTATAAAACCAGATTCTTTGAAGTGGATGAAAACTCAGACGCCATGTTTCGGGAAGTGCTCATGGAGATAGATACTACCATGCTGGATGAAGTGAAAGTAAGTCCCTGGCTGACAAAAGAGATGATGAGTTATGAAAGTGTTCCTTTGGATGCTTCAGAAATTAACAGGATGTATTTAAGAGAAAAAGCGGTTTATACTGACAAAAGCAGATTTCGAACCGTAAGTTATAATTTTGCACCCTTACTTGGTCAGTTATTGGGAAAGGGCATCGCGTTGATTGTTAAATCAAAGACACAGAAAAAGCAGGATCGCATTGATAGCATGCGGCAAAAAGTATTGCAGGAATTACGTATGAAGGAGCTGCAGCAGGACACGATTCCGTAACTCACCATATCTAACTGTTGTCGTTGTTACAGTACTTGACCGATGGTTCATCCGGTGAAGATAGCACAGGGTTCGTAATGCTTTTTATATATTTTCGCCGAAGATACGCGGCATCGGTATGCTTTTACCAAACCTAGGTTTCATTCTCATAATATAGCCGATAGTAATTCATGCCTTTTGAATGATCATATCCACGTTCTATGAGTTCATTGTTGCCGTGAACATACACATGGAAATTTCTATCCAGTTTAATCACGGACTTAAAAAAACGCTTCTGGCGTTTTACGGCTTCATTGGCTATTTGAAAATTGGTTTCCAGCGGGATTTGTTTTTCTTCGGCATAATTGGCCCGATATTCCTGAAACGCACCAATCACCTCTTCGCTTGCCATCACTTCATTCTCAAAATTCTTCACATCAAATGTGTCGTTGTTTGAAAAGAATTGCATTGATTTCTGAAGCAAATCGATTTGCTCGGTCCGTTCTGCATGGTTCTCCGGGGTAAATACATCCGAAACAAAACCTTTACAGACATCCAGGAAATGATGCGTCAGGTAAAAGTTATCTGCCCTTGGAACCAGATCAAGGAAATCTTCCTTCCAGAATTTAGCTTCATTTTCACGGGTTAAAAAATCGACAACAGAAATTAGATAGCCCGATTCTTCTTCAGTATCGATGATGATCGCACCCTTGTCCAGCTTTTTGATGTTGATGCCTTCATCATTCGTGATTCGATAACCATTCAAGGGATCTGCAAATACCTTCAGATAGGTTTCTTTGTTTTCCGATTTAAAAATGCCTACACCTTTATGGATTTCGTTCCCAATCTTTATGTCTTCAAGGATGGCCACATAGATTTCGCCTGCTTTTATCTTGGGATGATTGGAGTTTTTGTACAGGAGATCAGCAAGCTGGTGAGAATTGTCTAAAAGTGATAGTGGGTGCTTTAAAATGGAGCGTACAAGTTCGTAGACTGCATGCCTTTTTTTCCCTTGAGCATTCTGATGCGCATCATCTTCCCCGATGTTGAAACGGTACTGTACATCCGGTTTGAAAGAATCAAAAAAATATTTTTTAAGTAGCTCGGAAACCGGATTGTCAGGTGCAAAACCAAGGGTGCTGCTTGAATGCTTTACCCCCTCATCCATGTTTTTATTTCCAACATGGTGCACTGCAATCGAACTAACATGTGCCTCAGAACTATTAAACATTTCTCCTGTGTTCAGTGATCTTCAAAATTAGTATTTTTGGAGTGTTTATTAAATAAAAACACCTTTAAATAAATTTAACAAAAGGTCTTTGTATTTTTGTGCGTACCGGTGAAGATATATTTCCCGGCAACCAATTAATTTTAACACGTGTGAAATTCGTATTTTTTAATTCTGCAAAACCAAGACGTTTTAATCATATTCCGATTTATTTTGATGAGCGTAAAGAACGCCTGAAAAAACTGGAAGCCGCTGCAAAAAGCGAAAACAGAACCATTGATCCGGATCAGCTTCGAGGGAAGTTTAAAAAGGAATGGACAAAATCTAGCATTGGAAGTGCAAGTAAGGAGAGACGCAAGTCCAATATCAGAATTGCGCTGATAGTTGGTGTCCTTATTATGATTGCATATTATCTGATGCAAAAAGATTTTAGCATCTTGAAAGGATTATATGAATGATAACATTTTAACATAAAAATACCGGGTATTCTGCCGATCTGTTTTTTTATGCTTTAGATGCGATACTGAAATCCGCCTGACAGCGCGAATTAATGTAGTAAAAAACAGTTCGGAGTAAATTCCCCCGATTTATATATGCCAGATATTATTAAACTATTGCCCGATTCGGTGGCAAACCAGATTGCTGCAGGTGAGGTTATTCAGCGCCCTGCCTCTGTAATTAAGGAGTTGGTGGAAAATGCCATCGATGCCGGATCAACCAAAATAACCATTTTAGTCAGGGATGCCGGAAAAACGTCTATTCAGGTAACTGATAATGGAAGCGGTATGTCTGACACAGATGCTCGCATGGCCTTTGAACGTCATGCAACATCAAAGATTTCGAGTGCACTGGATTTGTTTGCCTTACATACCAAAGGATTTCGGGGCGAAGCGTTGGCATCCATCGCTGCCATTGCCCAGGTTGAATTAAAAACAAGAAGGAAAGAAAGTGAGGTTGGAACCCGCATTTGCATCAACGGATCTGAAGTGGAACGACAGGAAAGCATTTCTGCACCGCAAGGAACAACCATTCTTGTAAAAAACCTGTTTTACAATGTTCCGGTCCGTCGTAAATTCCTAAAAGCAAACAGCACAGAGTTCAGATACATCCTGCAGGAAGCCATGCGAATCGCGATGGTTACACCAGAACTGAACCTTTCACTTTATCACAATGATGAAGAGGTATTGAATTTATTGCCCGGTAATACCCGACAAAGGATCGTTGGCGTGATGGGAAAACGCATCAACACAAATCTCTTATCCATCAATGTTGAAACCTCGGTGGTGAGAATCAGTGGTTTTGTGGGAAAGCCTGAATATGCTCGTAAGAAATCTGGAGAACAATATTTCTTTGTGAACAATCGCTACATGCGCCATCCTTATTTTCACAGGGCGGTGGTTGAAGCATACAGTGGATTGTTAAAACCGGAAACAGTTCCGTCTTATTTTATCTATCTGGATGTGGACCCGGAAAGCATTGATGTGAATATTCATCCCACCAAGACTGAGATTAAGTTCGAAAACGAGCAGGCCATCTGGCCCATTCTAATGGCTGTGGTGAAAGAAGGTCTTGGGAAATTCAGTGCAGCACCCTCCATCGATTTTGATCAGGAAGGGGCGGTGGAAATTCCGGTGCTGAGCAATGACACAGAAATAAAAGTGCCCACCGTGAACTTAAATCCGGATTATAATCCTTTTACACGCGTGGGAACTTCTACAGTGGGAGGGACTACCTATAAAAAAAATGCACCCGAAGATTGGGAAAAGCTATACAATGGCTTTGAGTCGGATTCGGCAACAGTGCCTGATGAAACAGTGCATCCGGAGATCAAACTGGTTCCTTCCGACCTTGGCATGCACGAAGCAGAACAGGAAGTCCGGAATTCGTCGTTTCTTCAGCTTAAGAACCAATACATCGTAACAAGCGTGAAATCAGGCCTGATGCTCATTGATCAGCACAAAGCCCACACACGTATTTTGTTCGAAAAATACCTTTCAAACATTCAGAATAAAAGGCGCGTGAGCCAAAAACTTTTATTTCCTGAGACTTTTCATTTAAACAGTGCAGATACCATTGTTTTGGAAGAACTCACGGAGTCGCTGGGTTTTTTGGGTTTTGAACTGGATAAACTGGGAACCAATGATTTTGTAATCAATGGCGTGCCCTCCGATTTAAAGGGACAACATCCACAGGTTTTGATAGAAAATATCGTAAATCATGCCTCGGAAGGCGGACGGGATTACAAAGAAAAGTTAGATGAGGAACTTGCGGATTTCATGGCCGCAAAAACCGCAATTCAGGCCGGACAGTCCCTTTCCACAGAAGAAATGGAGGATTTGGTCAATCAGTTATTTGCCTGTAATAATCCGAACTATACATTTAAAGGGGGAAAGGTTTTAACCATCCTTCAAACAGAAGACGTGCAAAATCTGTTTAAATAGTTAAATTTGTTCAATCAAAGAGATAAAACTGCATGAGAAACATAACACCAATCGTAAAAAACCTGATCATTATCAATGTCCTTTTCTGGGTGGCAAGTATTGTGCTGCTCAATACATTTGACTTTAGGATTGATGACTATCTGGGATTGCACTATTTTAAATCAGAGAATTTTAACGTGGCACAACTTGTAACATATATGTTTTTACATAGTTACATCAATTTAGGAATTCAGCATATCTTTTTCAACATGTTTGCGTTGTACATGTTTGGTGTAATGCTGGAACAGGTGTGGGGCCCAAAACGCTTTCTTCAGTATTACATGATAACGGGGATAGGAGCTGCTGTTGTGCAAATGATTGTGTACTTCATCCGGATTAAATCCCTGGAGGCCGGTCTGGATCCTGATTCTATTCAGATGGTTTACAATGAAGGTTTGGGAATCCTTGAACAAGGAAAAAATTATACGGATCCTACTTTGGGAACTCTGAACCTGATGATCAATAGTTCTACAATTGGGGCTTCAGGCGCCGTTTTCGGGATACTGCTCGCCTTCGGTATGTTGTTTCCAAATACCCAGTTAATGCTTTTATTTCCACCAATACCTATAAAAGCAAAGTATTTTGTTCTGGGGTATGGCGTGTTGGAATTATTCCTTGGTGTCGCGAATCGCTCAGGCGATAATGTGGCGCACTTTGCACACCTTGGAGGTATGATTTTCGGAGTTCTGATGATTAAATACTGGAATAAACGCGGAACGAGTTTCTATTAAAAAGATGAACTGTGAGTATAATCGATGATTTAAAAAGAGAATTTAAACAGGGGACTGCATTAAATCGGATTATCTACATTAACATTGCTGTTTTTGTGTTGATTCGTTTGCTGACAGTGATCTTTGACCTGTTTGGTATAAGCACCAGTGTGCTAGGATCACCGCTGAATTGGGTTGCCATGCCGTCTTCATTTAATGAATTGTTAACGCATTTCTGGACTCCCTTCACGTACATGTTTACCCATTTCAGATTTATTCATCTTTTGGTGAATCTGTTATGGATTTACTGGTTTGCTAAATTCTTTTTGCTTTACTACAACGATAGACAGTTAATTTCGCTCTATATTACAGGGGGATTAGCGGGTGCTGCCATGTTCCTGGCAGCGTATCATTTACTGCCTTTTTTCGCAGAATACAGGGATGTTTCAATCTTGCTGGGAGCCTCAGCATCTGCACTGGCAATCGTACTGGCAGTAGCGGCTACAGCTCCTAATCAAGAGATCAATCTCATGTTTATTGGTCCTGTGAAGTTTAAGTATCTTGCAATGGTGGCTGTTTTTGTGGATCTCATCAGTGTAACGTCGACCAATGCGGGTGGACATCTGGCACATCTGGGGGGAGCGCTTTGGGGCTGGTTGTTCGTTGTGTCTCAACGGCGAGGTGTGAACCTGCTTGGATGGATGAATAAGATTGTATACCTGGCTGAAGGTCTCTTTAAACCCAAAAAGGAAAAACAGAACATGAAGGTGAAATGGAATAGACCTCAGTCGGATCAACAATACCGAAACGAAAAAAAAGCACGTACGGAAGAGATCGATGTTATTCTTGATAAAATAAAACAATCCGGTTACGAAAGTTTATCCAAAGAAGAAAAACAAAAACTATTTAATGCCAGTGAAAAGTAAATGATTACATTCCTAATCCCTGATGAAAAAATTCTTTAGATCCATATTGCTGATCATCAACCTTGTTTTTATCGCATTGTTGTTGCTGGCATACCTTACACCTCATGTAAATCCATTAAACTTTGTTTACACAAGTTACCTTGGACTGGTATTTATTTACCTTGTTTTTATAAATTTATTTTTTGTACTTCTTTGGGTGTTAATTCCTAAGTGGTATTTCCTATTGTCACTGGCAGTGCTTATCATCGGTGGCTCAGCCATCAACAGAGAACTTCCATATCGTTTCAGCAGCTCAGGTATGGATGTGCCAGGAAGCTTTAAGGTGATGAGTTACAATGTACGTGTGTTTGATCGTTACAACTGGAGCAGTTCCCCGGAATTACCAAAACAAATGACTGAATTTTTTAGAACTGAAAGTCCTGACATTATTTGTTTTCAGGAGTTTGGAATAAATAACCGGGATAAGGCAAAAGATGAACAAAGCATCAATCGAATGCTGAAACACTGGCCATATAAATACGTTCAGTATGGTAGTAGTCAGCGTAGTTACGTTAAACAGGGACTGGCCATTTTTTCAAAGTATCCGATTATCCGCCAGGCGATGATCGAAACAGGGAGTAGTACCCATTTTGCGATTTATGCAGATGTTAAAATGAAGGATCGGGTGGTTCGGGTATTTAATTTTCATTTGCAATCAATCAGACTTCAGAATAAAGAAGGACGATTGGGGCAATTGCTTAACAGTTCCATGGAGCAGGAAAAGGTTGTGCGAGAAGTATCGCTTATCTCAGGATCTTTAAAAGATGCCTACAAACGTCGTGCAAGCCAGGTTAATAAGATACGTGAATACATTGATGCATCTCCCTACCCGGTGATTATTTGTGGTGATTTTAATGATACGCCTAATTCCTATGCATATCACAAGATTAGAGGAGACCTCATGGATGGCTATGTGGAAAGTGGATCAGGTGCCGGAACAACGTATAATGGAGGCTTGCCTTTTCTTCGCATCGATCATGTTTTTTATGAAGCAGACATGTCGTCAAGTGATTTTAAACGGCATAAAGTGCGTTTCTCAGATCATTATCCAGTGAGTTGCAGACTGGCATTCCCATAAAACTTGAGTCGCTTAACACCTATCGAATGAAATGTGACTTCTTTTGGACTGCACACAAAATCCTTCTGCATTGAAGTATTTTATGTGCTTTAAACTCCCCTAACTTCCATCAAAATCCTTAACACGCGCGTCTCGTGTCCCGT
>JBFHER010000114.1:0-11294 GCA_041584055.1 Bacteroidales bacterium | reverse complement strand
TGCAGGAATGCACTTGTTTTACCTACAGGCATTGAATTTTTAGTGTGACTGGCAGATCAGCAATAAAAAACGGGACAATTGTGTCAGTTTAAAGCTGTTAAATGCTATTTTTGAGGCAGAAAATAAAAAACCGCTTAATATTTAACACCCGGGTGCAACCTTTGCAGGAAGAAAAGACTCTTTATTCCATAGGTTACATCCCGTTGTCAGTATAAAGAATGAGAATAATTGCAGCGTATAAATTGCCGGAAAAAGGATTTGAATCTTTGCTTAAAGCGGGTCATGAGATTGTGTTTCCTCAATCCGGATATTTCTCTGAACAGGAACTTTTGGATCTGATGCCAACAGCAGATGTTCTTATTTCTGTCTTTACCTGTGCAGTGACCGAAGAAATGATTGGGAAGGCATCAAAGCTCAAACTGATTGCAAATTATGGTGTCGGTTACAACACCATTGATGTGGATGCTGCGACCAAACATGGCATCGTTGTAACGAATACACCTGATCCGGTAATAGAGCCAACAGCAGAGTTGGCCATGACGCTTATGATGGCCCTCTCAAGAAGGGTCACCGTGTTAAATCGGGACATACGGATAAAAGAAGGCCTCCGCTGGGGCATCATGGAAAATCTGGGGTCTTCGTTGTTTGGAAAAACACTGGGGATTGTTGGCATGGGCAACATCGGACAAGCCCTGGCACGAAGAGCTTTGGCCAATGGCATGAAAATTATTTATAATAACCGGAATAGGGTTTCTGAAACGATAGAAAAGTCATTGAAAGCCTCTTATGTGAGTTTGGATACCATTTTGTGTACCTCCGATTATATTTCATTGAATGCACCCTACACAAAAGAAACCCATCACATCATCAACAAAGAAGCCCTGGCAAAAATGAAGGCATCTGCATATTTAATTAATACGGCACGAGGTCCTCTGATTGATGAGGCTGCACTGGCAGGCGTTTTAAAAGAAGGCAGAATCGCAGGAGCCGGACTTGATGTGTTTGAAAATGAGCCGCTGATTAATGAGCAACTGCTTGCATTGGATAATGTTATCATGATGCCACATGTTGGAACTGGAACCATCGATGCACGAATTGCCATTGGTGAATGTGTATCGGATAATATATTGAGATTTCTGGCAGGAGAAAAGGATTTGGACATTGTAAATCCTTTGGTTTGGAAACATAAAGATGAATTTAAAAACAGAATTAAATAGAGCAATACAATGAAGATGAAGACGATTTTAATGCTGATGACGACACTCATGGTGATTCTCACAGCATGTAATGATGATGTTTTAAGGACCGTTGAAGAGGATCGGTCTGATTTACAGGCATATCTGACGGACAATAACATCAGTGTTGATCCGACAGAATCCGGACTGTATTATATAGAAACAAAGGCCGGGTCACGTTTTCCGGCTGCAGAAGGAGAGTTCATTGTTTTTACGTATTCATTAACAACCATTACGGGTGTGGTCCTGACCGAAGATTCAGAATATTGGATTGACCCAAGTGCCGTCAATATTATCAGCGGTTTAATGGAAGGGATCTTGTTGATGAATGAAGGTGGAGAAGCAACCATGATCATACCGCCTGAACTTGCATATGGCGCCTATGGTACCGGCGAGATTGAAGAGAATATGACATTGGTTTTTGAGGTGCAGGTAACCGAAGTAAAGGGACCTGAAGAAGAAGAGATTCGCTTGCAAACTTTTTTTGCCGACTCAGCAATGGTTATAACACCTACCGAAAGTGGTCTGTATTTTCATGAAGTGGATAGCGGAAATGGACTTGCAATTCAGGACGGTGATAATGTGCTGGTAAAGTACACAGGGAAATTTCTCGATGGAACCGTGTTCAGTGAAACCAGTGGGGTGAATTATTTCGACTATGATTATATGATCACAAGTGTGATTCCCGGATTTGAGGAAGGAATTGGGCTGATGAAACATGGTGGGAAGGCAACTTTAATTCTCCCCTACGAACTGGCATATGGGGAACAGGGAACAACAGGTATCTATCCTTATACCACCTTAATTTATGAGGTGGAGCTGATCAGTGTGGATTAGGTGCCTCCATGTGTTTTAAGTGTCATTCGTCCTGAAATCTATGTGGTTTCCATGTAGGACGGTTTTAGAATGATGGATCACCTCTTGCAAAGCGCATGGAATGCATGTCGGCTCCAGAATCCGAAGTAAAACCAGATGCCTATGTGGACCACCGTGCATAAGACTGAAATATTTATTTATATCAAAAGGCATGTTAAATAAAACCTTTATCAGTTTCATATTTTGATAAACAATATTTTTTGTGTTTTTTTGTTAGTAATTTAGTAACGTTGATTTAGGATTGGCGTACGCGTGATTTCAGACTTAAATAGGTTCGATGAAACTTAGAAAGATTACTTATACAACCTTGGCCCTTATTCTCCTTATGCTTTTAGGAAGTGTTGATGAGGTGAGTGCTCAGTATTACCGCCGTAACAGCTATCGTTTTACGGATGGGTTATCAGTGTCTGTTCAGTTTGGTCCAACCATATTTGCGGGTGATTTGGGCGTAACCATGTTTGATAAACCAGAATCTGCAGCGCTTAAGGAAAAAGGATATGTTGGAATTTCCGGAGGAATCGGATTTGAAAAGGAAATTAAGGAATATGTAAACGTGGGTCTTAATTTTAATTATGGCCAGTTGCAGGGATCAAGGCAAAGTGTTGACGCATCCCACCCTTACATTAAATTTGAATCGAATATTTACGAGATCAGTTTGCCAGGTATTTTGGATATTTCAAATCTGATCAGCGGTTATTATTCTTACCGGACGGTCAATTTCTATGCATTGCTCGCACCTACAATGCTTTTGTCGCAAAATACGAACCTGATGAATGTTGACCCATCAACAGGGATTGTGACAGAAGAATATGTGACAGGAAGCAGGATGGGGGCACTTGGTGCTGAGCATGCCGGAGAACACATCGACCCTGCATTGATGCTTAAAGCAGGTGGAGGAGCTAAAATCCGCATAGATGATAAGTGGAGCATGAAAGTTGAGTTTACCGGGAATTTTGGAATTGGTGCCGATCCCGGATCCGGCTGGGAGTGGAAAGTGGATCATCTTGATCATTATTATTTTCGTAACGATGGTGTCACGCCTACAAATGGTGACTTTTATTACATCGGACAAGTTGGAATTGCTTATCGTTTAGGGCCCACAAATTTCAGATCCAAGTCTAAATTCAACCGTCGTTCTTATGCGCACAGATACAAGAAAGCAAGGTACAAAGGACGGAGCAGGAGCAGACGCTGATCTTTTCATAAAAATACATTTGGTGGTGTAAAATAATTCGTCTATTTTTGCAAGCCGAAATGCGCAATCGCTGTCAGGAATAGAGAGGCCTGTTATGTTGCTCATATAATTATTAAAGTTTGAAAAATGGATCAGTTAATTAAGATTGCTGAAAACGCATTTGCGAATGAGACGAAAGATCTTCCTTCCTTCAAAAGTGGAGATACCATTACCGTTGCGTATAAAATTAAAGAAGGAACAAAAGAAAGGGTTCAGCAATACAGAGGTGTTGTAATTAAAATCAAAGGTTCCGAAAACAAGAAAATGTTTACTGTTCGTAAAATGTCAGAAAACATTGGTGTGGAAAGAATTTTCAGCCTGGAGTCTCCAAACATTCAGGACATTGTTGTAAATAAAAGAGGGCGTGTACGTCGTGCGAAATTGTACTATTTACGGGCACTCACAGGTAAGAAAGCAAGAATTAAAGAAAGAAGATATTAATCTTGATCTTTACGATATAAAAAAACCATCTCCAAAACGAGATGGTTTTTTTTGTGTTTTTATGTCAGATTTTATCATGTCAGCTATCCCATCGAAGTGCCTGATTAAGAAGAGCGAGCAAAAGGCTAAACCATCACGCCATCTTTAATGGTCATCACACGATCGGATACTTTTGCAAGCTCCATGTCGTGAGAAACGATCACAAAGGTTTTGTTAAATTCATTGCGCAGGTTTAGAAACAGCTGATGCATTTCATCTCTGTTGTGGGAATCGAGGTTGCCGGTGGGTTCATCTGCAAATACGACTTCAGGATTGTTGATCAAAGCACGGGCAATGGCAACACGTTGTTTTTCACCGCCGGAGAGTTCAGCCGGTTTGTGTTCTAGCCGATGGGATAAATTTAAAAAATCAAGCAGTTCTTTGCCTCGTTTGTTGGCTTTTTTGCGATCCTGTTTCGAAATCAGTGCAGGGATCACAACATTTTCTATCGCAGTGAATTCAGGGAGCAATTGATGAAACTGAAAGATGAATCCTATTTTTGTATTGCGAAATCTGGCAATTTCCTTTTCGCTGAATTTAAGGATGTCAGTCCCATCATAATATACACGTCCCGATGTTGGCTTGTCCAATGTGCTGATAATCTGAAGCAGGGTTGTTTTTCCGGCTCCGCTTGCACCTACAATTGAAACGACCTCACTTTTATCGATGGTGAGATCAATCCCTTTCAGCACCTTTACCTGACCAAAATCCTTGAAAATCTGTTTCGCTTCTAACTTCATTGAACGTCAGGTTCGTTGCTTTTCTTTGTGCTTTTCTGAGTGATGTTTCCATCTTCTTGGATGGTGCTTGTATCCGGTTCTTCGGTTTTTATTTCTGAAGATGCTTTGTCCGGCTCATATGTTTCCTCGTCGGGAGAATCGTAGTAGTCGGTGGGAATTTCGTCTCCGTAGGCATAAGGATCATCAGTCGCCATTTCTTCAACTGGGTTCTTAATGTTGTTGATTTCGTCGCGGATAACTTTCTCACCCTTTTTTATTTCTTCTCTGAGGTCTTTGGTCTCTACATTTATTTCACGTTTAATGTCTTCGGTGGCTTTCCTGAATTCTTTCATTCCCTTGCCTACCAATCTGGCAAAATCAGGAATTTTATCCGATCCAAACAATAGCAATACGGCCAGAATCACAAGAATGAATTCACCTCCTGACGGTATAAATAAAAAGAAGGACATTGCTCCCATCTGCATTTTTTTTTAACGAATCCAAAGATACAAATTCTTTTTGACTCGTTGGTGCATGCCGTGTGACACAATTGCGGTTCAAATGAAGGTAAGCATCTTGATAGGGTGGAAAGACCTACAGTATTTGTCAGATTATGTCAAAAAAAAGGGATGCCTATGCAGACATCCCTTTTCCTTTATATGACTATTTTTTATTCTTTCTTTTTGCTCGTAAGTCTTTGTGTGTCGTATGCAACTGGTGTTGCAACAAATAGTGACGAATAGGTACCTACAACTACACCTACGATCAATGCAAAGATAAATCCCCGGATTACTTCACCACCAAACAAAAACACGGTCAGAAGCACAACAAATGTACTCAGAGATGTACTAAGCGTACGACTCAGTGTTGAGTTTAATGCGCGGTTGATTACCACCTCGCGATCACGTTTTGGATAGAGGCCGATGCGTTCACGGATGCGGTCAAATACAACCACCGTATCGTTGATGGAGTATCCAATAACCGTAAGGATCGCTGCAATAAAGCTTTGTCCGATTTCCATGGAGAAAGGCATGATGCTGTAGAAGACAGAGAAAATACCCATGGTGATCAAAACATCATGGCCCAGTGCAACAATGGCACCCAGCGAGTACTGCCAGTTCCTGAATCGGATAAGGATGTACATGAAAATAACAATCAATGAGAAAAGGATTGCCCAAACAGCGTCTTTCTTGATGTCATCTGCAATGGTAGGTCCCACTTTTTGAGAACTCATTATATGATTGTCTTTAAAATCCTCAAGGCTATTTCCAAGGGGGAATTTATCCTTGAGTCCTTCATACATCAATGCCTCAATTTTATCATCAATTTCGGGGTCTTCATTGTCAATTTCGTAGTTTGTACCAATGCGAACCTGATTGTCATCACCGAATGTTTTTACGTCAGGGATATCACCATTAAACGCTTCTTTCAAGGCATTCTGAACGTCAACAGTGGAAACGGTTTCATCAAACCTTACAACATAGGTGCGACCTCCTGTGAAGTCAATTCCCTGGTCCATTCCACGAAGCAACAGGGATACGATTCCCAGCAATACAATCACGGAAGAAATGGCATAAAATATCTTGCGTTTTCCAATAAAGTTAATGGCCGTTTTTTCAAACCATTTTCTTGTAATGCTTGTATCGAATTTGAGTTCACGATCCTTTTTAAGAATCTGCTCAAATATAATCCGTGTTAAGAAAATAGCGGTAAAGAATGATGTTGCAATACCAATCATCAATGTTGTTGCAAAACCTTTGATTGGCCCTGTACCGAAAGTGTAAAGAATAAAACCGGTTAAGAAGGTTGTAACGTTGGCATCGATAATCGCAGAAAAGGCATTGTTGTAACCATCTGCAATCGCTTTTTTGATGCCTTTACCTGCTTTTAATTCCTCTCGGATACGCTCGTAAATAAGTACGTTAGCATCAACGGAAGTACCAATGGTAAGAATGATACCTGCAATCCCCGGTAAGGTAAGCACAGCTCCAAATGATGCAAGTACGCCCATGATGAAGAAGAGGTTGGCAATAAGCGCTGTGTCAGCGACCAAACCTGCAATAACGCCATAGTAGAATATCATGTACAAGAGAACAACGATAAATGCGATAATGAATGAAAATAAACCGCTGTCAATTGCTTCCTGTCCAAGCGATGGACCTACAACATCTTCAGTCATAATGTGAGCTGGTGCAGGCATTTTACCTGACTTCAATACGTTTGCAAGGTCTTTTGCTTCCTCAACAGTAAAGTTTCCTGTGATTTGAGAGCGTCCACCGGTAATCTTTTCGTTAACTGTTGGGAAAGATCTTACATAATTATCGAGTACAATGGCAATGCTACGCCCCTCATTTTCGCCTGTAAGTCGTGCCCATACTTTGGCGCCATCAGCAGTCATACTCAGATCAACCTCTGCATTGGATGCCTGGTTTTGACCAAAGTCTGCACGTGCATCGGCAATTGCATCTCCATCAAGAGGTGCTCTTCCGTCACGGCTGGTGATTTTAATTGCCAAAAGTTGAAACATTTCTTCTTTTTCATCAAATGCCTTTGAAGTCCATTTGAAATCAAGATCACGGGGCATTACTGCCTTAACCTGTGGCAAGGATAAGTACTTGTTAACTGTTGCTGTATCCTTGTAATGAGCAATCCCTACAACTGGTCCTCTCTGAACATTTTGTCTGTCAGAAGTCAGGTTAGGGTATAATACAGCGAACAAGGGATTTGCCTTCTCGAAATTCATTTGATTTGCAACTGAGGCAGAATCCTGCATTGCAGAATCTCCCAGTAAATCAGCAAATTCATCTTTGGCAGTTTCAGTTACCGCATCTGCAGGCTCAGTTTCTTCAACCGTTCCTTCAACTGTTTCTGCTGCTTTTTCAAGGACTGCTTTCGCTTCGTTAATTTCGCGAATGATGTTGTTAGCCTCAAGCATGTTAGAGTAAACCTCACTGTATTCGTAGGTTTCCCAGAACTCCAGGTTTGCAGTCCCCTGCAATAGGCTACGAACCCGTTTTACATCTTTTACACCTGGCAATTCAACCAAAATACGTCCAGATGACTCAAGTCCTACTTTTTGGATGTTTGGTTGAGCCACACCAAAACGGTCAATTCTGGTACGTAAAACCAAAAATGAATTGTCGATTGCATCCTTGGCTTCCGCACGTATGATTTTAATAACATCTTCGTTTGATGTTGTATACGAAATCTTGTCTTTTAACTCCAGTGTATTGAAAACTGCAGCCATGCGAGCTCCCGGGTCAATGGTTTGAAATGCATCGGCAAAAAGTGTAATAAAGTCTTTTTGACTGTTTTTCAATTCAGCCTTGGCCTGAGCCATGGCTTTAACGAATGTTTCATCATTACTGTTATTGGCGAGTGCTTTAACAATGTCAGGAACTGAAACTTCCAACATCACGTTCATACCACCCTTGAGGTCCAATCCCAGGTTTAATTCGAGGGATTTACATTCTCTGTAGGTATAATCTACGATCCCAAGATCGTAAACAACCACACTCCCCATAGAATCAAGGTAAGTGTATTCCTTCATCTGATCTCCTTGAGCATACGCTGCTGCATCCTCTTCAATGTTTCGTGTAACGAACGTGAATGATAGCTGGTAAGCACTTACCAAGGCTAAAAGAATCGCGAATAACCTTACGAATCCTTTGTTTTGCATGTGTTTAAATTTTATCGATTACTGTTAAATTATATCTTCTCCGGTTGTTTCGGAAATTGACGTGCAAATATATTCAATCTTTTTTAAAAACCATGGTTCATCCTTTATTAATTGGCCATGCCTTAAAAACGGCTATTTTATTAACTGACAGAATGTTTTATAACATAATTACAAGACATGATTTTTTACAGCAGAAGATCGGAATAGTTCACTTATTTTTGCAGCCGTTTACGTCACCCGGTATGCGACCTTGAACTGCTTGCCGGGCGACTTCAGGTATGACTAAAATGTGAAGCATGAGGGAAAAAGTTAGGTTTTCAAGGGCATTTTGGGTTGCTAACTCAGTGGAGTTGCTCGAGAGAGGTGCTTATTATGGTGTTTTTATCGTGTTAACCATCTATCTGTCACGAATTTTGGGTTTCAACGATATTGAGGCCGGATTCATCTCCGGTTCCTTTTCTGCGGGCTTGTATTTTCTGCCAACCTTTAGTGGGGCTTATGCTGATAAGATCGGATTTCGTAAAGCATTGCTGCTTGCCTTTTCGTTGCTTACGGTGGGTTACCTTTCACTGGCCCTCTTGCCTACCTTGCTGGAAATGGCAGGATTGGCTTCTTACAGTGGTGAAAAAGTGGATTTGCTAAAGTTACGTGACAGCAGCGAACGGTGGCTGATCATACCTGTTTTGATGGTGATCATGGTGGGTGGTTCATTCATAAAATCGGTGATCACCGGTACGGTGGCAAGAGAAACCACCGAAGAGAACCGCGCGAAAGGTTTTTCTATTTTTTACATGATGGTCAATATCGGTGCGTTTAGCGGCAAAACAATTGTAAAACCACTCAGGGAAGCCATGGGTGATTATGGCCTTATTACACTCAACTATTTCTCAGCAGGCATGACGCTCTTTGCATTGATTACAATCTTTTTTATGTATAAATCAGCGCAGACAGCGGGCGAGGGGAAAACAATTCGTGAGATATGGCATGCGTTTTTAAAGGTTCTTACAAATGTCCGTTTGATTGTTTTAATACTTATCATTACCGGTTTTTGGCTGGTACAGCATCAGTTGTATGCAACCATGCCAAAATATGTGTTGCGCATGGCAGGAGAGGGCGCTTCTCCTTCATGGTATGCCAACGTAAATCCACTCGTTGTGTTTCTGACTGTTGGTTTGATTACAAATTTGATGAGAAAACGAACAGCTTTGTTTTCAATGACTGTGGGTATGTTTATTATGCCGGTTTCCGCACTTTTAATGGCTTCTGGCAATCTCATGGGAACAGCACCAATCATTGGACTGCATCCTGTCGCCTTTATGATGATCATAGGGATCGTTTTTCAAGGCCTGGCAGAGTGCTTTATCTCTCCCCGTTTTCTGGAGTATTTCTCTATGCAATCACCCAAAGGAGAGGAAGGGCTCTACCTCGGTTTTAGTCATTTGCATTCGTTCATTTCTTCCCTGGTTGGCTTCGGCTTATCCGGGATACTTCTCACAAAGTACTGTCCTGACCCGTCCCTGTTAACCGAGGCGGAAAAACTTCATGCGTACGACAATGCCCATTACATTTGGTATGTTTTTGTTGGAATTGCAATGGTGTCTGCCATTGCCCTGATCATTTATGGACAGGTGATAAAAAGAATTGATGGCAAGCTTGTGGCTTAGGAGCCTTGAGATTATTCGGAACTGCTTATATAAAAACACCCCTCAGGCTTTCAATTGCAGAGGGGTGTTCTATTATATATGTAATTTTGTTGGCTAATAAATTACCTTCTTAGCTGCCAGAAGTGTGTTCTGAAGCAAAGAAACAATGGTCATCGGTCCAACGCCTCCAGGTACCGGTGTGATCAGAGCGCATTTGGGTGCCACCTCATCAAACAATACATCCCCTTTTAATTTCCATCCAGATTTGGTCAGGTCTGATTTTACACGTGTTGTGCCAACGTCTATAACAACAGCTCCTTCCTTTACCATATTTCCCTTTACAAATTCAGGCCATCCCAAAGCAGCAATCAATATATCTGCTCCTGCACATACTTTTTCAAGGTCTTTTGTGCGACTGTGGCAAACGGTCACTGTGGCATCAATTCCTTTTTGAGAAAGGAGTACACTGAGCGGGCGACCAACGATGTTGCTTCGACCAATAATAACGCAGTTCTTGCCGGAGGTTTCTACCTTATATCGCTTTAATAATTCAACAATGCCAAAGGGTGTTGCAGAAACAAATGCAGGTAAACCAGCCACCATGCGGCCCACATTTACAGGATGAAAACCGTCCACATCTTTGGTTGGATCAATGGCCTCGATCACTTTGTTTTCAGAGATGTGTTTTGGCAATGGAAGTTGAACAATAAATCCATCAATGTCTGGATCGTTGTTTAAGTCATTGACCCTGGCAAGCAATTCCGCTTCTGTTACATCATCTTCGAAACGCACAAGTGTGGAATTAAACCCAACCTGTTCGCATGCTTTTACTTTATGTGCAACATAGGTTTCGCTACCGCCGTCGTGACCAACCAGAACAGCTGCAAGGTGCGGTTTTTTTGCACCGGCATCAACCATTTCTTTTACTTCAATTGCAATTTCTTCTTTGATTTGAGCAGAGATCGCTTTGCCATCAATTAATTTCATCCCGTAGTAATTTATCGTTGTTTCATTGAGTTCATCATTCTGGACAGGTTTTTCCCCTGGGTCATCATCCGCATCATTTTACGAGTTTCATCAAATTGTTTGATCAAACGATTGACTTCCTGTATGTCTGTGCCTGAACCGGTGGCAATGCGTTTACGCCTGCTGCCATTCAGCAATTTAGGATTGTCCCGTTCTTCCGGGGTCATTGAATGTATGATGGCCTCAATGTGTTTGAATGCATCATCATCAATGTCGATGTTCTTCATCGCCTTGCCAACACCAGGAATCATGGAGGCCAGGTCTTTAAGATTACCCATTTTCTTGATTTGTTGAATCTGCTTCAGGAAATCATTGAAGCCAAACTGGTTTTTGGCTATTTTCTTCTGTAATTTTCTGGCCTCATCAACATCGTATTGTTCCTGAGCTTTTTCAACAAGGGAT
>JBFHER010000113.1:0-11341 GCA_041584055.1 Bacteroidales bacterium | reverse complement strand
GATCTGGTTGAAAAGACTTTAAATAATCAGGATTGCGAAAAAGATAAGGAAATTGAAGAAAACGTAGATTATACTTTAAATGCGGTTGAATCTTTGTGGAAGGTTAATTTTATGGTCAGTAAAATGATCCGTGAACAAAATCCTTCTGCAGAATATGACTTAAAAAAATATTATCCTGAAATTTTTTCAAAATTCAGAGTAAATAGAATGGAAAAAATAAAAAGCATGGTAATAAACAATATACGTCAGGGAAAAAAAGAAGGATTGTACCGGGAAGATGTAGACGAAACCTTGATTGCTAAGTTTTATCTCAGTCGTATCAATCATTCAATGGAAATTGACTCTGTATTTACACATGAAGAATTATCGGATCCCAATTTCATGCCACAGGTCATTCAATATCACATCAGAGGCATTGCCAACAACAAGGGAATAAAAGTATTGGAACAATTATTATTAAACGAAAAATCAAATATCTAAATAACCAATGAAACACCAGTTTAAATTACTTATCGCAGTTGGGCTCATTGTTGGAATAGGACTCAAAGCCCAGGATTCAACCAGCCTGACATTGTCGTTATCTGATGCACAGGCGTATGCATTGGAACACAATAAAACTTTGAAAAATGCAAATCTTGAGGCAGCATTGACAGAAAAGAAGATTTGGGAAATTATCTCCAGCGGCTTGCCTCAGGTAGAAGCCACCGTTGACTACATGACCTATTTTGGGTATGAAATACCATTTAGTTTTGGATCAGGAGGAACGGGTATTTCGGATGATGTGGTCCAGGGAATATTTGCGGATGCGGCACAACAGTATCCCACTGCAAATTTTGCAACCATTCAGGCATCCAGCTACATTGATCAACAAATCCAGGCCAATTTGCCGGAAACAACCATTAAGATGTCTGATCAGTCAACAGCTAAATTTCAGATATCACAGTTAATATTCAGTGGCCAGTATTTCACAGGGATCCAAACTGCTAAAATAGCAAACAAGCTCATGAAGCTTTCGGTTGAAAACAGTGAGCTTGATATCAAAGAGAGCGTTATTAATTCATATTACATGATACTTCTCACTGAGAGATCGTTGGAGGTTATACGAAAGAACATCGACAATATGAATGAAACACTCCGACAAACAAATGCCATCTACGAAGCCGGAATGGCTGAAAAAATGGATGTGGATCAGTTAAGTGTTTCGGTTAGCATGCTTCAAAACACACTTAAATCAACCGAACGAAATCTGGAAATCAGTTACAACATGCTTCGTTTTCTTTTAGGACTTGATGCTAAATGGGAAATTACATTAACGGATAATTTGGATCAGATCCTGAAAAGCTTCAATTTTGAAGCCCTCATCAGCCCTGATTTCGTACTGGAAGAAAACATCTCATACAAACTGTTGAACTCTCAGGAAGAATTAAATAAAAAAATGGTCGAAACGCAAAAGTGGAATTACGCACCAACAGTTTCGGGTTTTTATGTTTATAATCAGAAGATTCTGACAACAGGTTTTGACATGACACCAAATCATTTACTTGGATTCAATCTTTCGGTTCCCATATTCTCAAGTGGACAAAAGAAGGCACAGGTAGATATTGCAAAAATAGAACTTGAGAAAGTCCAGAACAATAAATCTCTGATGATGGATCAATTGCAGTTACAGGAAAGTCAGCTGCGATACAATTACAACAGTGCGCTTGAAAATTACAACCTTCAGAAAAAGAACATCGAAGTTGCTAAGAGCGTTTTGGATAATTATCAACAAAAATATGAACAGGGCATTATGACATCACTCGACCTGACACAGGCAAACACCAACTATCTATCCGCTGAAAACAGCTATGTGCAGGCTTTAATGTCAGTTTTACAGGCACGCCTGTCACTTGATAAAATAAATAACAAACTATAGTCCCAATTAATAAAATTAAAATCCAAACATAATGAAAACACAGAAACTTATACCAGCACTGATCCTTGGTCTGATGTTTATTGCTTCCTGTAAACCGGAAGCATCCGATTCTACTGCACAGGCAGGACAAACAAAATCCGCTGACGCAAGCAATAAAGAAGAATCAGTCGCTGAGAAGGTGTACAATGTAAAGACAAGCAAAATTGATATTGACACACTCACGCGTTCCATCGAAAACACTGCGACTTTTGATGCCTTTGAAGAAATTCATTTTGCTCCGGCATCTCCCGGACGCATCGATCAAATCTATGTTGAGATCGGAGATAAAGTCACAAAAGGACAGAAGCTTGCCGACATGGATCAAACACAGTTAAAACAAGCCAAAATCCAGTTCAACAATGCAAAAATCAATCTGGACCGCATCAAACAGCTTAGGAAAACAGAAAGCATCAGTGAACAGCAGCTGGATCAGGTTCAAATGGCATTTGATGTGGCCAAATCTAACGTTGAGTTCTTAGAAGAGAACACCGTGTTGTTAAGTCCTATCAACGGAGTTGTAACCGGTAAATATTACGAAAACGGAGAGATGTATTCAGGTGCTCCAAACACCCAGGCTGGCAAAGCAGCCCTTGTTTCGCTGATGCAAATTCAACCCCTGAAAGCAACAGTCAGCATTTCTGAGTCTTATTTCCCCAGCATCCGCAAAGGAATGAGTGCGACCATCAAAGCTGATACATACAATGATTTGCAATTTGACGGCAAGATTTACCGAATCCATCCGACCATTAATGCAGCGACCAGAACATTTATGGTAGAAATAATCACTCCCAACAAGGACGAAAAGCTGCGTCCCGGAATGTTTGGAAGGGTTGACATTAAACTCAAAAGTTATGTCGCCATGGTAGTCCCTGCCATCGCTGTTCAACAACAGGAGGGCACAAACACCCGATTTGTTTTTCTAAACAACAATGGTATTGCCAAACGTGTAAATGTTAAACTCGGGAAACGTTTTAACGACAAACTGGAGATTATTTCTGATGAGTTAAAAGTTGGTGACGAGCTTGTTGTTGTAGGACAGGCCAACCTGATGGACAACTATAAAATCAACGTAATTAAGTAAAAAAACGAGATCATGAGCATATATTCTAGTGCAGTAAAAAGACCAGTCACAACCCTGCTGATTTTTGTGGGCGTAATGGTTTTTGGCCTTTATTCTTTGATACAGCTGCCGGTGGATCTTTATCCTGAATTGGAAATACCTGCAATAACGGTGTTTACATCTTACGAAGGAGCAAATGCATCGGATATTGAAACTAATATATCCAGACCAGTTGAAGAATCCTTAAGTGCCATCAGCGATGTAAAGGAGATTACTTCAGTTTCGCGTGACAACATGTCTGTTGTAACCCTTGAATTTGAATTTGGAAAAGATCTTGACGAGGCAGCCAACGATATCCGTGATGCCCTTGCATTTATCAGTCGTTTTTTACCGGAAGATGCAGAAGATCCAACAATTTATAAATTCAACTCGGCGATGATGCCGATTCTTTTCTATTCTGTAACAGCTGATGAAAGCTTTTACGGTCTGGAAAACATCATTGATGAAAAATTAATTAATCCACTGAACAGAATTGATGGCATTGGCTCCATTGGTATGGCAGGGGCACCCGGACGAGAAATCCTCATTGAGGTGGATCCTGAAAAACTTGATGCCTACAACATGACGGTAGAACAAATCGGAAATGTATTAAGGGCTGAGAACCTGAATACGCCAGCTGGCTATCTTGAAATGGGACGCCTTGACTACCCCTTGCGGGTAGAAGGTGAATTTGTTGAAAGTTCACAGATTGCAGACCTTGTAATCGGAAATTACAATGGGCATTCAATTTACGTAAGAGATGTTGCAGCTGTTCGTGATTCCATGCGCGACATGCGTTCTGAGGAAATGGTAAACGGCATGCAGGGAGCCCGAATGTTTGTGATGAAGCAATCCGGGGGAAATACGGTTGAGATTGCACGAAAAGTTAAAGCTGAGTTGGAAGAAATCAAAAAAACGCTTCCCGAAGACATAAAGATTGAAACGATTTTTGACTCGTCAGAGTTTATCAACGATTCCATTTCGAACCTCTCCACGACCTTGTTCTTTGCCTTGCTTTTTGTGGTGCTGGTTGTTTTATTTTTCCTTGGAAGATGGCGGGCAACGTTCATTGTTGTACTGACCATCCCCATATCCCTGGTTGTTGCCTTTATTTACCTGATGGGAACCGGCAACTCTATCAACATCATCTCTCTTTCATCACTCTCCATTGCCATTGGAATGGTGGTGGATGATGCCATTGTTGTTTTGGAAAACATTACCAAACACATTGAAAGAGGCAGCAGTCCGAGAGAGGCTGCTATCTATGCCACCAACGAAGTGTGGCTCGCTGTAATTGTAACCACCCTCACCATCATGGCGGTATTTTTACCACTGACAATGGTTGGAGGTATGACCGGTGTCCTTTTCCGTCAATTAGGATGGATTGTAACAATTACCGTTGTTTCTTCCACAGTTGCAGCAATTACGCTGACACCCATGCTAAGTTCGAAGTTATTGAGACTCAGAGAAAAGAAGCAGAACCCTGGTCGCTTCAGCTATGATAATACAATCTTGAAGTTTTTAGAGTGGGTTGATAATTTTTATGGTAAAACATTGCGGTGGGTATTGCATCATAAAACATTTACTGGTATCGTTTCAATTTCAATCTTTGCATTGTCTCTTTTACTAGTCCCTAAGATTGGCACGGAATTCATCCCGCAAACCGATGGCAGCTTCCTTTCTATAAACGTGGAGTTGCAGGTGGGAACACGTACCGATGAATCAAGACAAGTTGCCAGGCGAATCGATGCCTATCTCGAAGAAAACTTTCCGGAAATAAACCTGCGGGCAACTTCTACCGGATCTGATGACTCAGGAACTTTGATGGCTTTATTTCAAGCCTCTGGTTCTCACATCATTAACTACAGTCTAAATTTAACAGGACCTGATGAAAGAGAAAAGTCTGTATGGGTAATGGCTGAAGAAATACGGGAATATCTTTCGCAGCAGGCAGAAATTGTTTCATTTTCAGTTTCCACTGAGAACAACATGGCCATGGGTGGATCCCAAAATGTTGAAGTGGGCATTTTCGGATATGATTTAGACGAAACTGGTGCTCTGGCAAAAGAGATTGCGGACAAGGTTGAAAAGATAAAAGGAGCACGAGAAGTAAAAATCAGCCGTGAGAAATTCAAGCCTGAACTACAGGTGATACTCGATCGTGAAAAACTGGCTCAGCATGGATTAACCACTGCAGGTGTATCCATGGCACTTCGAAACAGAGTGGCAGGAATGACGGCCACCAGATTCCGCCAATTTGGAGATGAGTATGATGTAATTGTTAAGTTCAAAGAAAGTTACAGAGACGACATTACCGACATCGAAAGTATTTCAATTGCAACGCCGATGGGTACGATGGTTCGTCTTAAAGAACTGGGCGATGTCGTTCAGGAACTTACACCTCCAAACATTGAACGGAGACGAAAAGAACGGATTGTTACCGTTACTGCGATTCCGTTCGAGACATCATTGGGAGAACTTGCAGTTGAGATTCAGAAAGCAGTGCAAGAGGTAGATATCCCCCAGGGTGTAATGGTAGAAGTTGGCGGTGCCTACGAAGATCAGATGGAGTCATTTGCAGATTTGGGATTGCTTATGTTAATCAGTTTAATCATGGTGTACATTGTGATGGCAAGTCAGTTTGAATCTTTTAAAATGCCACTGATCATCATGTTCTCCATTCCGTTCTCATTTACTGGTGTATTTCTCACATTGTACATCACAAATACGACCCTGAGCGTCATCGCATTATTGGGTGCGATACTGCTTATAGGTATTGTTGTAAAAAATGCAATTGTTTTGGTCGATTACATCAATTTGATGCGTGACCGTGGATATGACCTTTACAAAGCCATTGAGATCAGCGGAAAATCACGTTTGCGTCCAGTATTAATGACTGCTTTTACTACAATCCTGGGGATGACGCCAATGGCATTAAGCACAGGTGAAGGATCGGAGATCTGGAGTCCGATGGGTATTTCAGTGATGGGAGGGTTGGTTTTTTCAACCATTCTTACCATGATCATTGTCCCTATGGCCTATGCTATCATGGCACGCAAAGGCGAACGTGACAGAATTGAAAAAGTGCGTAAACGCTTTAAGTTTTTAGAAAATACATTACCTGAAAACAACCAATAAAAAAAAGTAACATGGAAAAAAATAAGATTGTTTTAAAATCGGTCTTTATTGTTTACAATCAGGCCCACACCGAAAAAGTGGAATACCTGCTCGACATACTTGGCATTAGAGGCTTCACCAGATGGGATAACCTCACAGGCAGAGGTTCAGTTGATGGAGATCCTCATATGGGAACGCACACCTGGCCCGAAAGCAACTCTGCCACCATGACCGTTATTGAAGAAGAAAAAGTCGAACAGTTACTCAATGGCATTAAGAAAATCAATCATATAAACACAGAAGTTGGAATACGCGCCTTTGTTTCTGACATCACACAAGCCATTTAACAAACAAAAAACTTAAAATAAAAGGACCATTTGTATTTTCAGATGGTCCTTTTTAATGTGGATCATCTTCCCAATTATCTACATTGCACGACGAACATTGACAAATCCGCTGTTTCAACACATATTCTTACAAATACAAACGCATGCGCCACCGAAAACTTCATGTAAAACGCTATCTGATTTCATTTTATTGCTATATTTGATCGTCAGTTTTACAATTGAAACAGAACTATTTCGATATAAAATTGCATATTAAAAGAACCTGGCATGAGAATCTGGTCAATACATCCAAAATATTTAGATTCAAAAGGACTTGTTGCGCTGTGGCGAGAAACATTATTGGCTAAAAATGTGCTCGAGAACAAAACAAAAGGCTATAAAAACCATCCTCAATTAGAACGGTTTAAAGATTCGGCCAAGCCACTTGAATCTATAAATTTCTACCTCAAACATGTTTGGATTGAAGCCTGTGCAAGGAATTACTCCTTTAACAAAGAAAAATTTTCTGAAGTTTCAACCATTCAAAAGATCGATGTAACCACTGGACAAATGGCGTACGAAAAGGAACATCTCTTTAACAAACTCATGCAACGTGATCCGGTTAAGTATCATGAGATTAATACGTTGCCTGAACTGGAACCTCACCCATTGTTTAATCTTATTCAGGGAGACATATCACCATGGGAAAAAACATAAGTATTTTGGTCATCTTGCTAATTGTATTTAGCGCGTGTAAAAGTCAAAGTAATATGATAGACAATTCTGTTGTAAAAGAACTGAACATCGACCGATATCTTGGAAAATGGTACGAGATTGCGCGTTATGATCATCGGTTTGAAAGGGGATTAACAGGTGTTACAGCTGAATATTCTTTCCGCAAGGATGGAAAGATTCGTGTAATTAATTCGGGATACAAAGATAGCATGAAAGGCCGGAAATCAGTTTCTGAAGGGAAAGCAAAAATCCCTGATGCAAACGTCCCTTCAAAATTAAAAGTTTCATTCTTCTTGTTTTTTTATGGTGATTATTTCGTTATGGAACTGGATAAGGATTATCAATGGGCGGTAATTGGAAGCAGCTCAGATAAGTACTTGTGGATTCTTTCCAGAACAGCCAAAATGGATGATGTTTTATTTGAACAACTCCTGACAAAAATTAGGAATCGAGGATATGATACAAACAAACTTATCAAGGTTGAGCACTAATACGTTGATTGTAAAACAAAAAAAATTAAGATTCTTAAGAAAAACAGAACTCGAATAAATTAAGTTTAACTGAAAGCAGACCTAAAAAAAGTTATTCTGGATTTCATTTAAAAAGGAAAACCCATGCTTAAATGAACGCGCACATCATTATACCAACTATTGCCACTCAGCATTAACTGAATAGGGCCCAAAATAGATTCGTACTTAATGCCTCCTCCAAAACCTGTATTAATTGTATTGAACGTTAGATCTACGATGTTTTCATACAAGGCATCATAACTATTCCCAATCTCAAATACATTCGCATCTGCAAATAGATGTATATCATTTAAAACCTCCATACTTAATCCGCTATGTATCGTCACAAAATTTGATGTAATAATTTCGCCAAGATTAAAACCTGTAAGATCATTGTACATACTTCTTTCATAAAATCCAGTACCACCGAGAAAGAATTGTCCTAAGAATCCTGCCTTTTCCGAATTTAACCCAACACTTCCTCCTATATTAAAAGTCAACTTTCTTGTTATTGGCTTGTACCCTTCATAATCAACGGAAAGTGTCACATATTGATCTTTAAAATCCAAAAGTAGAACATCTGAAGGGTTTGCTCCCGGTGCGAGGGTTGCAGCATCAGCACTATTCAATACATGATCAAATCTCATCTCAAGTTTATATCCCTCAGTAGGAAAGTATAGATTATTTGTTCTGTTGTGCTGATAATTCAGACTGTAGCCATACTCATTGCTTTTATATTTCTTAAAATTCAAATCCGCATGAATCATTCTTAAGTCTGCCTCCGGCTCCAGCGTGTTATTCCGATAAAAAATATCTGGTCCTAATATGGTATTAATATCTGGCGTAAAACGGATCCCATACCAGGCTTTTAAAAATGGCCGATCGTAACTCCCCATTCGTTGGCCATTCTTATAATAAGGCATCTTTAGCAGATATCCATCGAAACCCAATTGATGAGAAAATCGTTCATTCCAGTCGATGAAACGATCCAATTCCATTTTTATACCCGGATTTTCTGAAATACTTCCTGTTAAAAGCATTCGGGATGATGGCAGTAAAACATTTCGTATAGTCAGGTTTGTTACAAGTGCAGGCCCAAGATTATAATCATAATTAGGCGCAAGTTTAATAAGAAATCGCGAATTCTCTACAGCGTGAAAAACAAGTGTATATTCATTGCCTTCGCTTTCTTTTTTTAATGAATAAGTTATTTTCTGAAAATACTGCGTTCCGTATAAATACTCAATGGCCTCATTTATGTCCTGAAAGGAAATTTCATCGCCTGCTTTGATGCCTGCTTTTGAAATAATGAAATCCCTGCTCATGTATTCCAAATTTTCAACCTCAATTTCCCCAATTTTTATTTTAGCCTTTCTTTTTTTAGTTAACTCTGAAGTGGCGTTTACTCCCAGTCGATCGGATAAGGACCTCAGTTCTGACTTTTGATTTCGGGCAGCCTCCTCTCCGATCTGTTCAAGGATCTGTGCTTTCCCAAAATCTTCTGTACCATAATCGTGCAAATCAGGCACAATCAGAAGATCCACATCAACAAATTGATCAATAGCACTTACAATGCCGGATAAAGCAGCCGTACGAAACAAGACATCCGGCATGGATGATAGTTCATCTGCACTAACTTCATCTTCAAAACTCACATAAACACCAATAATGAAATCTGCGCCCATCCGTCGGGCTTCCTGAACAGGAAAATTATTTAAAACCCCTCCATCAACAAGGTACATAGAATCCATCTTCACAGGTGAAAAAACAGTTGGTATGGCCATGCTGGCACGTATACTTTTTACAATATCACCTGAAGAATGTTCTATCGCCTGTCCAGATAAAATATCCACTGACATACAATGAAATGGAATGGGTAGACTATCAAAACTCTCGCTTGAAGTTAGTGGCCAGAAAAGTTCAGCTAAATAAGTCTCAAGATTTTGTCCTTGAATAAGACCAGAGGGAAGATTTAACTTTCGGTCTTTCACGGGAATGTGCAATAAATACTTTCCAGACTCCCCTTTTTCCTCCATAATCACCTGTTTGAGAGATGTGCTCTCATCACTCAGAATATCACTCCAATCCACACCTGTCGTAATTTCATGCAGTTCCTGAGCACTATACCCGGCAGCATATAAACCACCGATGATGCTCCCCATGCTGGTTCCAGTAATAACATCCGGCCTCAACCCATACTCTTCCAGCACTTTAATCACACCAATATGTGCAAGCCCCTTCGCGCCTCCTCCACTTAAAACAAGTCCTATTCTCGGGCGTTCTGACTCCTTTTTCCCATTTGCCAATACAGACATTGATTCGCTGCAAGCGAGGATAAAAAAACATAAAACAATCAATTGACGGAAGATTAGACTACCAAGATACGTTTTTAGTCTCATCTATTCAGATGCTAATTTAGGTTCCTATTAAGGAAATTAACAAGTTCTTCAACACCTTCCCTGGTATCGTAGATGTATTTATCACTCATCTTCAGAAAACAAATATTATGGTAAAGTATGCTTTCTATGACCGGATTAGAAGATTGCATCATCGATTTAGCTCTTCGAAATAGTTCTTTTTGTTTATCCATGATTTCTATACGTTTATGTTGATTTCTACACTGTAAGCGAACACAAACTTAGCTGCTTAGTCAAACATTAAGTTTAAAAAGAAATACACCCTTTTTTCCATCCCTTCCTGATTCTTATTTAAATCCTCATCCGCGGTATAACCCATGATTCCAAAAAATGCTGCGATAATTGTTTCTGCAAACCAGGAAAACTTTGAAGGATCTATCTTTATGTTTTCGTTTCGCTTGTAACCATCTTCCATGAGCGTCGTGATATAATCCTTCTCCGAATGTATAAATTGCTTAAAATTTACGATGCTGTTCTTTTTTGTCTGACCAAGACTTATAAATGGGTCATTCAAAAATTCACCTTTAACCAAACGATAAAGGTTCACCTTTTTGACAAGTTCCTGATGAAAGGTGATGAAATAGATCCCAAGTTTCTTTTTAACTGTTACCTCTTTATCCACCTGTGCCGTTACAATATTTCTTAAATGCTGAACTTCCATGACCAACACTTCTTCAAAAACTTCATCCTTATTTTTGAAATAATAATAAAGGGTACTCTTGGCTTTACCACAGGAGTGCGCAATTTCATCCATGGTGGTTTTCTTTAAGCCATAGCGCTGAAATAAAGCCTGTGCCTGCTTTACTATTATCTGTTTTACAACTTCATCCTTGGTCATAGCCATTGGTAGATCATTTTATTTACACGTCAAAAGTACAGATTAAGAAGCTTAAAAAAATGACATTTCTCATCAATTTTCATATTTTTCGACCTTTTTCGTATTTTAGTCACTTATTATTACAAACAACCTGCTTTTCGATTCTGTAAGCATGTCATTTATGACGCATTACGTGAGAGGTAGGGTGCTTATGCTCCTTTTTGAAAATTTCCACAAAAAAAGGCACGACTTTAATTAATCGCATTGTGATAAAAGTGCCTCCAAACGACGTATCACCTTTTGCACAGAGGGTTTTGAGCACTTTGGTATCGTTTAAATTTTTAGTCGGAACTAACGTCCACAATTT
>JBFHER010000112.1:0-11343 GCA_041584055.1 Bacteroidales bacterium | reverse complement strand
TATAATTCTTATGTATTGGTTCGTAAGAGCAGTGTAACCGAGCCTAATCTGGACTGGCATGATTCGCGTGGTACTACCGCTTCAAATTCAGAATGGATGGTTATTCCTGTACCCCAGGGACGTGAACCTTTTTCTACAGCCGGAAATTTTGGACATTATGAAATGAGCATTACACCTAAAAGTGAAAAAGTTTCTATTGAGGGGAACACACTTACCCTTCCCTGGGAGGCAAAAAGATTCGATGATGTGGTTCAAAACTGGTTGCAATTGGGAGAAGGCATGGCTTTTCAGTATTTCAAGTCTGGTGTAAGTGAAGACTCTGCTTTTGTAACAGCACAAAATGGAGATACACTGAGGTTATTTGTTACTGGTGCCAGTCTGCGTTCTCAGGATTTTATCATAAATGTGACCGGACCAACGGATGATGTTGCCGAAGTATTTCCTAAAATTGCTAAAAATTATACAACAGGTGCATATGCCAATAATGCAAGTATCATCGTAACAGATAATGATCCTGTGATTGATACCATTATGAATGTGCCATTTCAGCAAATCATTGATACCTTTTTGTTTGATATTGATTATCCGGCAAGTGCAAGCATTCAAATTGTGCCTGTGGACGGTGATGCCAATAGGACTGAGATTACGAACGGTGACATTTTAAAAGTTACTTCTGCGGATGGTTCAAACGTTAAAGAATACTATATTAAACCCAACGCATATGAGCCAAGTGAGGACGCTACTTTGGCAACACTTGCATTTCCTGAGTATGAACTTGATCCTGATGAGTATTACTGGGAATGGGAAAGCCCTGAACTTCCAGGTTTTGGAGCTGAGAATACCTTTATGGTTTTAAAAGTATCGGCGAACAGAAGTTCAGTTCCGGCCCTTTTTGCCATGCCAAACAGCCGCAATGCAACCATTAAAGTTGACAGGGCAAAAAATCTTACCGGTAGCGAAGAAGAACGTACAACTAAATTCACAGTTACCTCAGAATCCGGAACCATAGAAAAAGTTTATAGGGTGAGGTTTGATAAAGATATCAATCTCAGTCTGATACAACCAATTGAGGGCGCAGAACCTTTTATAAGTCAGGGACTTAGACAACCTGGTGGTTCCCGGGCACAGGATAATTACGTGGCCATTTTCAATCCGAACTCGGTACCACTTGATTTAAGCAATTATATGTTGTGCAGTTGGAATACAAAAAGTGGTACCGTAGAGGGAACCATACAGTCTTCGGTAGGATCCGATACCATTCCTTCAAATAATGACTGCAAATATTACATTCCGGGTTATAAATATGATTTGTCACGATGGAAGGCAGCAGAACCAGGCTATTTTGTGCAGGATGCCAACGTAACACCGGTTGTACAAGCTAATTCGGAATTCGTTATAGGAGCATTTAGTACCGATCCAAGAAATCCTCAAGGAGAAGGAACTTTTGCAGACATTGTGGATGTTAATCTTGCCGATTCTTTGATTGGAGACGACTTTACACTGAACGAGTACAGTCCGGGTCAATTTGCTGCAAATGCAACCAAGTTTGGCAATAATTTATTGAAGCATGGTACGAATTCAGGATACCTACTTCTGAAAATTCTGAATGATTCTATTAAGAACGGTACAAAAATAAGAATGGATGTAGCCGACTTTGAGGTGGTGGATATGATTCGCCGTCCTTCAGAAGAGGATTCATTATATCAGTTTTACCAGGATTATGCGGGTCAACAAACCATGGCATTTTCTGGTTGGTTTAACCAAAGTGCTGCAGATGAACTGGGTGTTGATATGATGTTGGGTACTATAAACTATTCTAGCCGTGTTCGTTTGCGTCGTAAATCATTCGTTCAGAAGGGAGCCACAGCATATGGCGAAGGTTGGCACTGGCATCCTGATTCTTGTCAGTGGATATGGGAAAAAGGTGCATGGAGCGCTAATGCAGTATGGAATTCTGAAAAACAGGAAGCCGAGTTAATTCGGGTTAATGAGATCAGAGAGACCCTGAAAACGCACTACATGAATCCAATTACCTGGCATCTGTCAACCGTTAGTTCTTCGATTTACAAGGTGTCTTCTGGCTTCAGTGATGAGCATAACCTTCAGATTAAAGGTGTTGAGGGGAATCCAACGAAACTTGAATTCCTGGCCAATATTAATAAGGCAGATCCTGCTCAGACTTTGAAGATTTATCGTTTAGGCAATGAGTTAACCGATGACAATGTAATACTTGTGGATGGCGACATCTTGTCCGTTCAGTCAGCAGATCTTACAAATACATCAACCTACAATATCGTTGCCGGGTCATTAAATGGCGATGTGACTTTATCTGAGGTTGCCGGTATGAATATTATAGTTGACGGCGATGTTGTAACAGGTTTCGGTTACGATGCACGCATCCTTGATGTTCTTGCAGGGGTAGAATGTAATCCACTTTCTATAATTAATGTGGTAATGGATGATACAGTTCCTGTAACACTTTTAAATGTTCGTTACGATCAGGAAATTGATTCAACCATGGAAGTACCAACAGCAACATATCAGTATGTGGAATCATTTGTGTTCGACGGTCTTCAGTTTGAAGTAGTAGCTGAAAATGGTGCACGCAAGCTGTATACTTTACAACCCATTCAGCCAATGGATGACATCTTTATTACTTCGAATTTCTATGATGTGGTTGAAGGTGAAATTCGTTACATTACCAGTATTCCTGGCGGAACAGCAGTGTCTGCCATGTTGAGTTACCTTTATGCACCAGGGAATGCCGAAATAAAACTGTTTAATTCTGCTGGTTATGAACGTACAGAAGGAAGACCAAAATGGAATGACTATGTACAGGTGACGTCGGCTGACGGAACACTTAGCGCCAAATACTATCTGATATTTGTTGGTGATGATGAAGCAGAAAAGGTTGGCACTTTCTCAGGTGTTGATAATGTGATGGCTGGAAGTTTGGTTCATCTGTATCCAAATCCTGCCACAGATATTGTAAACCTCGAAAATGTACCGGCTAATTCCGTAATTCAAATTATCTCTTTATCCGGAAGTATGGTTTATAACTCTAGTCAGGTTTCCGAAAGGATGACGATCTCTACTGCTAATTTTGACAGAGGTTTGTACTTTGTTCGAATTGTTGAAAAAGAGGGAAGTTCCGTTCTTAAAATGTTAGTGAGATAATCGATAGGCATTGATTATAAACAACTAGATTGAATAAGAAACTGCTTAAATCAGAGGATCGATTTAAGCAGTTTCTACGTTTTATAGGTCAAATTTAAAAGATGGTGAACAAACGAATTCTAAATACAAACCCTTTTTTATTGCAGATAAATTCTGTTAATTGAATAAATTTTTACTAACAAGTTTTTAATTATGATTAAAAAGATTTTATGCTCATTGGTGGTCACATTATTAACAATTGGCGCAAGCTTTGCGGCTGATACCAGCTATGTGGCACCTCATTACGATGTTAGTCTAAGGGAAGCACATATCGGCAATGAAGAAATCGATATGAAACTTTTGAAAAGCTATACAGCACCTCCAAAGTGGGTCATCGACTTTTATTCTGAGGCGCGTTTGCATCTGGCTGAGAATGCAGAGGCGCGTTTTACTGATGAGGCCATCCTCAGTGCCGCAAAGAAAAATAAAATGACTTTGATTGGGGGGCCTTTGCTTGGAAACTTAACTGAGAATAGTGTCACTTTGTGGTTACGGCCTGCCACCAGTGATAAAATAAAGATTCAGGTAACGAGGACTGATAACAAAAAAGTAAAGAAATTCTCATTGTCAAAGGTGCAGGCGGGCGCAGAACAAAGGATTGTGCTCAACGATCTTGAGTCCAACACCAAATATGCATATGAGGTGTTCATGAAGCATCGGAAGATTGCAGAAGGCGGGTTTGTTACAGCCCCTAAAGTCAACGATAAAACGGTTTTTAGAGTGGCCTTTGGCTCATGTTTTCATAAAATTGGATTGCACAATCCGAACCTGATACAGCAAATACTAAAGCGTGAACCACAGGCCATGATGTTGTTAGGAGATATTGCCGTGGACGACAGAGTGAATAAGTCGAATTTCCACCGCTCGGATTACCTGCTTCGGGATATGTCGACACCCTGGCAGCAACTGGCAGCAAATGCTCCTTTATATGCATCCTGGGACGATCATGATTACTATAACAACGACCGCGGCGGAATTTACGGAAAATATACGGAGGCAGATCGTGAGGCAATCAGAGAAGTGTGGCATGAAAACTGGAACAATCCCCAAAATGCCGGGGAAGGGATTAATTTTAACACCAGAATCGGTCCTGTGGAATTAATTATGCTCGATACCAGATCGTGCCGGGAAAATGACAAAAAAGGGCAGTATGGTTCATACCTTGGTGAAAAGCAGCAAAAGTGGTTGCTGGAAACGCTAAAATCCTCAACTGCACCGTTTAAAATAATTAGCAGTGGAACCATGTGGAGCGATTACATAACGCCTGGCAAAGATTCCTGGGGAACCTGGGATACCCTTGGCCGTGAAGAGATCTATCAGCTCATCGAAGCAGAAAAAATTGGCGGTGTTTTACTCATTAGTGGCGATCGTCACGGTGCACGTGGCTTTACTATTCCTCGGCCATCAGGTCATCGTTTTTATGAGTTTGAAGCTGCCTCTCTGGGCGGCGTACCCGGACCTCCTGCAATGGCCGAAGACCGCAGTCAGCAGCTTTTTGGTTACCACGGAACTGATGTTATCGCGTTTGGGGAGTTTACCTTCGATACCAGTTCGGAAGAGCCCATTGTTACCTTTCGCCTGATTGATCAGCATGGTAAAATATTAGAAGAGCATCTTATTCACTATAAGCAATTAATGCCGGCTGAATCTGCCCCTAAACAGGAAGGAAAACATTTGTTTATCCTCTCCGGACAATCCAATATGGTTGGATTAAATCCTGAAGAATCATTTACACCTGCCATTACGTCAAAATTTGGGGCAAACAACATCATTGTTGTGAAAGATGCATCAGGCGGTAAACCCATCCGACGCTGGTACAGGGACTGGAAACCGCTGGAAGGGGACGATCCCAAAGCACAGCCAGATTTGTATGACTCTCTGATGACAAAAGTTAAAGCAGCGACTCAGGATGAACAAATCGCAACTGTTACTTTCGTTTGGATGCAAGGGGAGCGTGATGCTAAAGAAGCGCATGCTGCGGTATATGAACGAAGCTTGTCAGGTTTATATAAACAGTTAAGTAATGATTTGGGACGAAAGGACTTAAACTTCGTCATTGGTCGCATCAGCGATTTTGATATGTCAAATGAAAAATATCCACATTGGACGCAGATCAGAGACATACAAGTGAAAGTCGCAAAATCTAATAATCGGTTCGATTGGATCGATACGGATGATCTAAACGATGGATTGAATAGAAGAGGCCAGGTCATAAAAAATGATTTGCACATGTCAGCAGAAGGATATGTTATCATGGGTTCACGTTTTGCTGAAAAAGCAATTCAATTAATAAAGATTCATAATACTTACAGTCTGTAACTATTTTAATGTAACATATTAATCAATTTAAAAGTGAATAGACTTCAGCTAATTCTTTTTTTAATCGCACTGACAATATTGCCAGTAAAGGTGCTTCCCCAGGATGCGTTTGGAAGCAAAGGTCACCCGGTTCAAAAGCATTTGTCGAACCATGAGTTGCTTAAATATTGGGGCAATAATACATCGAAAGAACTCGAATTGGTTCAGTATGTGAATTCTTTTTTTAATGGAGGAGAACAGTTGACCTTTTTCAATCTATCGGAAGATGAAAAATTTCAACGATTATCACAAGCTGCTGGGCGCAAATGCATCGATGGACCCATGCTCGGAGATGTCAGGCCGGATGGGATCCGTGTTTGGGTAAGGACCTTGAGCCCGGCAAGTGTTACTGTGGAGGTATTAGATGGTAAAAAAATAAAACGATTTGGCCCTGTAATGACTTCCAAAGAAACCGATCTCAGTGCCGTTGTTAAGGTGACGGATTTAAGGCCTGAAACAAGCTACAGCTATTCAGTTTTAGTCAATGGAAATCCCATTGTTAAACCTGGGAAAACGACCTTCAAAACGTCCCCGTTACAAAATGAAAATAAAAAAGAATCCACCCGAATTATTTTTGGTTCATGCTTTCATCGTTGGGGATTAGGAAATGAAAAATTAATGGCTCAAATGTTGCACCGCAAACCCAATGCTGCCCTTTTTATCGGGGATATTTCCGTTCAGGATAGGGAAGGCAATGCAGCCTTGCATCGTGATGATTATTTTTTCAGGAGTTTTAATCACGGATGGAACGACTTCATTGCGAATGTCCCTGTTTATGCAACCTGGGACGATCACGACTACTTTAAAAACGATAAAGCCGGAATTCCAGAAGGTTACACGTATCAGGATAAAAAAAATGTATGGGAGGTTTTCAGGGATTCCTGGAACAACCCGTATTATGGTTTTGGTGATGAGGGCGAAGGTGTATTTACACATACCTCAATTGGACCTTTTGATGTGATAATGACAGATAACCGGTACTTTCGAAAAAACGAAAAAGGCTCATTCCTTGAGAAGGAGCAAATGGAATGGCTGAAAAAAACATTGTTGGAATGCAAAGGTGATTTCATCATTGTTTCCTGTGGAAGTATGTGGAGCGATTTTGTTTCCGAAGGAAAAGATTCGTGGGGATCGTTTGATCCGGAAGGGAGGGAAGATATTTTTAAGTTTATTGAGGACAATGATATAGGAGCCACTTTGTTTATTTCCGGCGACCGCCATGGGGCAAGAGGATTTAAGATTCCACGATCAAATGGTTTTTCATTTTATGAGTTTGAAGCAGCATCCCTGGGGGCACGTTCTGGCCCACCTGCAACGAGCGATAATTGGGATACTCAATTATTCGGCATTGACTCGCGGTTTGCTTTTGGCGAATTCACCTTTATACCCGATGAAAAAGATCCCGCTGTTGAGTTCAATTTGATAGACGATGACGGCAACATTATTTATGAAATAAAACTCAAGAAAAGTCAGTTAATGCCAAATCGTTACCGAAGATAGGCTTTTGAGAAAGCATAAGATGGATTTATAAATGAATTACCAAATGATTGAATTATGAAGGCTCTTAAAATAAATATTTTAATCTTATTTGTACTTGTGCTGTTTGTTCAGTGTTCTAAAACTAAAGATACATTTACCCCCTACACTTCCGAAGAAGAAGTTCCGAAAAATCACGACGCCCTGTGGAAAGATTATGACCCGCGGAAAGAACCACTTGAAGTCGAAATCTTAAAAGCGTGGGAAGAAGACGGTGTGGTTATACAAGTATTGCGTTACCGGGTAGGTGTTTTTAAGGGAAAAAAAGCAATGATGGCAGCCGTGTATGGCTATCCAAAAGGTGCAAAGAATGCTCCAGGTCTTATTCAGGTGCATGGGGGAGGACAGCGAGCCGATTACAGGCATATTTTATCCAATGCGAAAAATGGCTATGCTACCATTTCTCTTGCCTGGGCAGGCAGAATTAGGTCGTCGCAGTACTCTGCTGAAAGAGAAAATGTTAAGGCATTTTTGGATGGTATGGTTGAAGATTCATTGTATCGCGTTACAACAGATTGGGGCGCGATTGATGCCTACCATGCACCATCCAGATACGAAGGGAACAACTCATGGGATACTGAACCCAAATTCTGCACTTTGGACGCAGTGGTTTCTCCCAGGAATTCAATGTGGTTTATGTGGACGCTGGGAGCCCGTAGGGCCATTACCTTTCTGGAAAATCAGAAGGAAGTGGATAAGGACAGAATTGGAATTTATGGCCATTCAATGGGAGGCCAAATTACGGTGTTGACAGCCACGGACTCCCGCATAAAAGCTGCAGCTCCTTCTTGTGGCGGATTAAGCAGTAATACATATAAAGGGGGAGATAAGATCATGGCATGCATATCAGACTCAGCTTATTTAGAGGAAGTAGAATGTCCAATCATATTTATGAACCCTGTGAACGATTTCAATGCCCACTCAGGTGAATTGCCAAGGGCAGTAAATCAGGTGAAAGGTGATTGGCGCATTGTGTCATCTGCTCATCATAGCCATTACGACCATGGTGAATATCAGGTAGGAAGCATGTTATGGTTTAACCATCATTTAAAAGAGACATTCTCATTCCCGAAAACACCAGAAACCGTACTTGACTTAAATACAGGGAATGGAATTCCTCATTTTGTGGTAAAACCGGATGACTCAAAAAAGATTTTGGAAGTCGATGTGTTTTACACACAGGATGGTCAATATTTTGATACGCCTGACATTACAGAAAGGAATCACCGTAAGTTTAGATTCTGGCATTATGCAAAACCTGTGAAAAACGGAAAGAATTGGGAAACAGATTTACCATTATTAAATACCAGTAAACCCTTATGGGCATATGCCATTGTTAAATATGCTTTGGAAGAGCCGATTTCTGGTCCGGGCTATTCTGGTGATCCTTATAATGTTAATACATTTCATGTTGCTTCTCTAATGGAACAAATACCTGCAAGTAAACTTATGGAAGAAGGGGTAAAAGCAACGGCTAAAACAACAACCGTCATAGAAGATTTTGATGCAGACTGGCAAAAAGAATGGTACACCAAAAGTCAAAATTATTGGGGACGTAAAACACATAAGTTGCGTAATTCGAAATACAAGGCGCCAAACAAAAATGTAAAAATGGCATTGAAAGTACAATCGGATGAGCCAAACAACATTAAATTGGCCATGGATAATTTTACGGCGAAAGTTGATTTGCCGGGAGGAGCAAATTCGCAAACACATTTTTTATCCTTAGAAGAGTTTAAAAACAAGGAAGGGGAATCCCCTTCGTCCTGGGACGATGTATTGGTATTTAGCATTGATGCATCGAATTACAGATCATGGAAGGGTGATCCACCTGTATTTAAAAGCCTGCATTGGCAATAATGTTTGGATTTACCAGCATCTGCTTTATTTTAATGTATCATGTCTTTGATAGAGCAACATTATCATAAAATAAAGCAATCGGGGCAAAATATGATATCCTAAATTTGACTTTATGTTTTCAGCACATTGTGTTTACAATGGTCTGTTACCATAAATAGTAATTTAAGGAATAAGAATAAAAACAGGGAAAGATGAAATACAGGATTAACACACTTCTAATTTGTATATTATTGTATGTGGCACATGTAGGGGCTCAAAATTCAATTCCCATCAATGGTGATGTGCCATGGGTGATAAGTGAAGCCGATTATGACAATATCTCAATTCAAATGGCCATACGTGATGCAGAAAGAGATTGGTACAAAGTGTTTGGATATCCACCCGTTATATATCACGATAAACCTTCTTCGTCCTGGAATGGCCCTGTGATTGTATTTGGAAGTGAAGAAAATACCCAGCACCTTTTGGATACAGATGTCCCTGACGGAAAAGAGCAATTTCGCCTATCAACGGTTCAACTTAAAAATAACAGAGCTGTAACAGCCATTGGAAGCGATACGCGCGGTACAATTTATGCCATCTATACCTTTAGCGAAGAGGTATTAGGCATCGATCCAATGTATATTTTTACCGATAATGTTCCGGAAAGGAAGTCAGAAATTACTATTAAAGGAGATTTCGACATCATATCCCAAAAACCCACATTTGAATACCGTGGCTGGTTTATCAACGATGAGGAACTACATGATGGCATGCACCGAGATCCCCTTGGCGGAAATGTGATCTCCATGGAATGGATGGACGGCATCCTTGAAACCTTATTGCGATGCAAACAAAATATGATTATTCCGGAGTCAGCGCCTTATTCGGATGCAACGGTTTATGACTTATGTAAACGCCGTAGCGTGGTTATTACGCATCACCATGTTACTCCTGTTGGTTTAAATATGATGGATTGGCCGAAAGGGGTCCCATTTTCATATATGACGCACAAAGACATTTTGGTGGATGCATGGACAAAAGCTGTAAAAGTTCAGGCTGATAAAGAAGTGGCCTGGATCATTGGTTTTCGTGGTGAAAGTGATGGCGCTTTCTGGAACAGTGATCCCGCGGCTCCTGAAACAGATGAAGGGAGAGCGAAAGTTATAGCGGAGGCCATGCAAACCCAAACCGATATTATACGTGAATTCCAGCCTGATGCCCCTATTGTTGCAGCTTTATGGAATGAGCAAGGCCGGTTTTATAATGACGGATTATTGGATGTCCCCGAGGGCGTTTGTAAAATGTTTTCCGATGATGGTCGTGGATTTATGCGCGATGAGGGAGACGGCTCAGATTTGGATGCGGGTGATGGCCTGTACTATCACGTGATGATGCAGATGCTTACCCAAAATAGAACGACAGAGGCCGTTCCACCTGCACGTTTTTACAGCGAATTGCGCCGCTATGTCGAAAGAGGTGCAACCAAATACGCCATCATCAATGTGAGTGGAATTCGACCAGCAGTTATGTCGGTTGAAGCCATCAGTGATTTTTTATGGAATGCTGAACCTGCTTTGAGCAAAAGCCCCGAAGAAGCCATGAAAGATTACCTTACCGACTGGTATGGCAAACAGTTTGGTGAAAAGGTTGGGCATAAGCTTGCTGATCTACGCCTACATTATTACGATATTCCTTATATGCGCGATAATATGCCTGTGCAGGGCCGTTGGCACGGTGCCCGTGCTGAGCACCTGCTTCAAACGCAAGCCCAGGGATTAATCTCAAACCTTGACAGAGTGGTTTCAAGTGGACGAGCATTAAAAGAGATGGATGCAGAGCTGAAGCGACAAAGAAGATATGTGAGTTTAGAACAGGCACGGGAGCCTTTGGCTGAAACCGATGAATTCTTTCCGCCGCTTTGGAACAAGACATTAAAAATGGCAAAAGAAATTCCAGTGGCCAAACAAAATTTTTATCAGGCTCACTTTACCTATCAGGTGGCGGTTCATATGCACTCCAGTAAGATGCTGACCATTCTTTGTGATGCCTATGAAGTTTTTGATAAAAACGATGATAAACAAGCTTTAGCAAAGCAACTACAACGGGCATTGGCTGAACAGGAAATGATTCTTAACGAAGCGCATAAAGCAGAATACGGCATTTGGCAAACAATGTTCATGGAGGTGCGACTAATGGATCTTTGGAAAACCCGCTTAATGTTAAAGCAATTAATTGCTAAAATTGAGGGAAATCCCTATACATCGTCATCTCGTGGTTATATGGGAGGATCATTCTGGGGATCGGCTCAGGAGTATATGCAACACGGAGATGGTACTTTCCCCTACTTTTATAAACATTCGGGAGATGGCCTTGATTACATTGAAAAAGGAC
>JBFHER010000111.1:0-11685 GCA_041584055.1 Bacteroidales bacterium | reverse complement strand
TTTTGCACAACATAAAAAACGAGGGGACAACCATCCTGATGGCCACGCATAATCAAAACATTTTAAAAGATTATCCGGGCCGAATTATGAATTTTTCGGATAGTGTTGTTAGCATTGAAGCCTAGTATTTTGGGCTAAAATCCTTTCAAAGGCAGAAGGTCATAAAAACACAGCTCACTTCAACGAAGAGCCCTGTGTGATCCAGAGCTGAACAGATCAACATTAAGTCCCTGAGAAAGCGACTGGATATGGGGGGAGCCATCGTCGCATCTTCATTTTTTTTCCTTTTAAACATCTTTAACCCATCTTAGTCCCAATTGCCTGCTTTAAAGGTTGAATTATTTGCGCAAAATTGTAACTTTGTCATGCTTTACTGAAATTTTAGCAGGCTCTAAGCAGATATGGATATACAACAAGTAAAACAACGATTTGGAATCATCGGCAACTCATACGGGTTGAACCGGGCCATCGACATTGCAGTTCAGGTGGCACCAACCGATTTATCAGTGCTTATTACCGGTGAGAGTGGTACGGGAAAAGAAACCTTTCCCCAAATTGTACATCAGTTTGGTGCCCGGAAACACGGACCCTACATTCCCGTAAACTGTGGTGCAATTCCTGAAGGAACCATTGATTCAGAGTTATTTGGACATGAGAAAGGATCTTTCACCGGTGCATTATCAGACCGGAAGGGCTATTTTGAAGTGGCCAATGGTGGAACAATCTTCCTGGATGAGGTTGGAGAACTTCCCTTATCTACCCAGGTGCGATTGTTAAGGGTTCTGGAAGCAGGAGAGTTTATTCGCGTTGGATCTTCAAAGAATATTAAAACCGATGTGCGTGTGGTTGCAGCCACCAACCTGAACATGACCCAGGCCATCAAAGAAGGGCGTTTCCGTGAAGACTTGTTTTATCGTTTGAATACGGTACCCATTGTTGTGCCGCCCCTGAGGGACAGACATGAAGACATTGTGCTCTTATTCCGCAAGTTTGCTCACGATTTTGCAGAGCGCTACCGGATGCCTGCGCTGCGTTTGTCGGAAGGCGCAAAAAAACTATTAAGCACCTACCGCTGGCCGGGAAATATTCGTCAACTTAAAAATGTAACAGAGCAAATCTCTGTGATTGAACAAAACAGGGAAATAACCGAAGAAATCCTTAAAAATTACATCCCGACAGATAATTTAGAGCAGCTTCCGGCACTTTACAGGCCCAATCAGAAGAAGGAAGAAAAAACATTTAGTTCTGAACGCGAAATCCTATATCAGATTCTGTTTGATATGAAGCGGGATATGACGGATCTTAAAAAACTGGTTGGCGATATTATGGAAAAAGGTGATCTGGATGTAAGTAATCTGGACAAAGAAAATGCAACATTTCTCAATAACTTTTACAATGAATCCAAAGCTGGTGTAAGACTTCCAAATCAGTCACCGGCTCACAATGAAAACATCGTGATTACCAAACCTGAAACGTTTGACCACATTGAAGACACCGAAGAATACGTGGAAGAGTCATTGTCGCTCATGGACAAAGAGATAGAACTCATAAAAAAAGCACTTGGAAAACATAACGGCAAACGAAAACATGCTGCACAAGAGCTGGGCATATCTGAACGCACCTTGTATCGCAAGATCAAGGAATACAACATTGACCTTTAATCATTATAAACTATGGCGCTCGGCAAATACAAAATACATCTTCTTTTACTGGCACTGGTTGCAATCCTTGCATCCTGCACCATTAGCTATAAACTCACCGGAGCTTCCATCGACTACAGCAAGGTCCGTACGGTCTCAGTGAGTTATTTTCCAAACGAAGCTGCCCTGGTTGATCCGGATCTGAGTCAGGAATTTACAGAAGCATTGAAGGATAAATTTCAACGTCAAACCCGGTTGACACTGGTTCAGGACAATGGGGACTTGCACTTTGAGGGAGAAATAACAGGCTACGACATTAAACCAATTTCCATCCAGGCAGACGCACTGGCAGCTCAAACACGTTTAACGATCCGGGTTCAGGCACGTTTTGTTAACAATTCAGATCCTGAACAAGACTTTGACAGTTCATTTTCGGGCTACGCAGATTTTGATGCAAGTCAATCCATCGAGGATGTAAAAGCAGATTTACGCTCAGAGATTATCGAAATAATAACTGAGGATATATTTAATAAATCAGTCGCTAACTGGTAAGGATGAACAAGGAGCGTTTTGACACATATTTAAAGCACCCTGAGACCATGAATGATGAAAGTCTTTCTGATCTCCGTCAGGTGATAAACGACTACCCGTATTTTACGGCAGGCAGAATAATGTTATTGCGCAATCTGAATATGACCAACGACTCAGATTATGATAAAGAGCTCCCCCTCACCGCTATTTACGCCGGCAACAGAAGCATTCTTTACAATTACATTTTTAATCAAAAAACAGCTGAAAAGAACGATCCTGATCTTGTGAAGTCAGCCGCCAGTGAAGTGCAGACAAGCAATGAAAAGGCACCTCACAAGGAAACGCCAGCTGAAAATCAGGAAGCCGTTCACCAAACGGAGGTCATACAGAAGGCAGTTCCGGAAGTTTCAGAAATACCGGTCAACCTGATAACACCAGATCCTATTCCAATGAATCCGATCCATGAAACCGACGCAGAAAGCGCTGTGCATTCATTCTCAAACTGGCTTGAGATCATGAGTTCGAGAAAACAGGAAGTGCAAGAACGAGCACCTAAAAAACAAAAAAGCTGGGATCTGATCGATGATTTTATTCAGGGCAGTCCTAAAATCCCTCAAACAAAAGAAGTCCAATCCGGAAAAGAATCTACAGGTAATCTTGCCGATCAATCAGCCATGCACCATGAAGAATTTATGACTGAGACACTTGCAAAGATTTACATCAAACAAAAGCACTATAATAAGGCAATTCAAATATTTAAAAAATTGAGTTTGAAATATCCCGAAAAAAGTATTTACTTTGCGGGTCAAATTAAAATTGTTGAACAACTTTTGACTAACGAAAAATAATTAAATATGTATTTACTAGTTTCTATACTCATTGCAATCGCAGCAGTATTATTGATTTTAATCGTTTTGGTTCAGAACTCCAAGGGCGGTGGTCTGGCATCAAACTTTTCATCATCCAACCAGATCATGGGTGTAAGGAAAACAACAGACTTTCTTGAGAAAGCAACATGGACACTCTCCATTGCAATTTTAGTTCTCAGTGTGGTAGCTGCTGCTGCCATTGAGCATGGTGAAGGATCAAACGAATCAATTATGAAAGACAAAATTGAAGAAGCAGTAGATCCATCCGTTATGCCAAACTTCCCTGCAGAACTGCCTGCATCGACGACTGAGGAACAAGACGGAGAATAATCCTTCTGAAAATATTTCTACAATTAAGTGTCAGACTGTCATAAGATCTGACACTTTTTTTGTGCCTGCTTCTGGACACTACAAACCGACATTACACCATCTTTATCAGCTACTTACACAACAGAATCAGGCAAACTTTCCAAATACAGCATTTATGTCAGATGAAATTCTGACATCAAAACAGGCATTTTCTGTTTTGGCATAGAATATGATAAAGGAGGGACGTAATAAAACTAAATTTATAACTAAAAAATCTATAAAAGATGAATATCAAACCGTTAGCTGACAGAGTTGTCGTAAAAGCTGCAAAGGCAGAAGAGAAAACTGCGAGTGGAATCATCATTCCTGACTCAGCAAAGGAAAAACCTCAAAAAGGAGAAATTATTGCTGCAGGTCCCGGAACCAAAGATGAAGTGATGGAAGTCAAAGTAGGAGATACCGTTCTTTACGGAAAATATGCCGGTACAGAACTGAATATTGATGGCGAAGACTACCTGATCATGCGCCAGTCAGACATTTTAGCAATCGTATAATTGATAAAACATATATAAAAATGGCTAAAGAAATAAAATTTAACATTGAAGCACGCGACATGCTCAAGAAGGGTGTGGATAAATTGGCAGATGCTGTTAAAGTAACACTGGGACCAAAAGGTCGCAATGTAATCATTGAGAAAAAATTTGGTGCACCACAAATGACAAAGGATGGTGTTACTGTTGCAAAAGAAATTGAGCTAAGTGATCCATATGAAAACATGGGTGCACAAATGGTTAAGGAAGTTGCTTCCAAAACCGGAGATGATGCTGGTGACGGAACAACAACTGCAACAGTTTTAGCACAAAGCATCATTGCTGTTGGTTTAAAGAACGTGACAGCGGGTGCAAATCCGATGGATTTAAAACGAGGCATTGACAAAGCTGTATCAATTGTTATTGATAATATAAAAAGTCAGGCCAAGCCTTGCAACACCAATGCAATGATCGAGAACGTTGCTAAAATTTCTGCAAACAACGACGCAACTATCGGGAAACTGATTGCAGAAGCAATGGACAAGGTAAAGAATGAAGGGGTGATTACGGTTGAAGAAGCAAAAGGCACCGAAACAACTGTTGAGGTTGTTGAGGGAATGCAGTTTGATCGTGGATATATTTCTCCTTACTTCATCACGGATACCGAGAAAATGGAAGCTGATTTAGAAAATCCATACATTCTTATCCACGACAAGAAGATTTCTACAATGAAAGATCTTCTACCCGTTCTTGAAGCAACAGCTCAAACCGGTCGTCCTTTGTTGATTATTGCAGAGGATGTTGATGGTGAAGCTTTGGCGACGCTTGTTGTGAACCGCTTACGTGGCTCCCTGAAAGTTGCTGCTGTTAAAGCCCCAGGCTTTGGTGACCGTCGGAAAGAAATGCTGGAAGACATTGCAGTGTTAACCGGTGGTGTTGTTATCAGCGATGAAAAAGGTCTGAAATTGGAAGCAACAACCATTGAAATGCTTGGAACTGCTGAAAAGGTAACCATTGACAAAGAGAATACAACCATTGTAAATGGTGCCGGAGATAAATCAGCCATCGAAGCACGTGTTGGACAAATTAAATCTCAGATTGAAAAAACGACCTCAGATTACGATCGTGAAAAACTTCAGGAACGTTTGGCTAAATTAGCTGGTGGTGTTGCAGTATTGTACATCGGCGCAGCTTCTGAGGTTGAAATGAAAGAAAAGAAAGACCGTGTTGACGATGCCTTAAGTGCAACCCGCGCTGCTGTTGAAGAAGGAATTGTTTCCGGTGGAGGTGTTGCTTTCATTCGTGCCATCAGCGCACTTGAAGGTGCAAAAGGTGAGAACGAAGATGAAACCACGGGTATGGAAATCGTAAAACGTGCCATCGAAGAGCCAATGCGTCAGATAGTTCTAAATGCAGGTAGAGAAGGTGCTGTTGTTGTTCAAAACGTAAAAGAACACAAAGAATCTTATGGCTATAACGCACGTACCGATGTTTACGAAGACTTGCTTAAAGCTGGTGTAATTGATCCTGCAAAAGTAACCCGCATCGCGCTTGAAAACGCTGCATCCATCGCCGGCATGTTGCTCACCACAGAGTGTGTACTTGTCGAAGAAAAATCAGACGAGCCTGCCATGCCACCAATGGGTGGAGGCGGAATGCCAGGAATGATGTAATCATACATCTAAAATACTTTCAAAGAGCCATCTCATTTTTTGAGGTGGCTTTTTTATTACCTTTGTTTGCTTGAAAGAACAGAAATCCATAGAATTGCTGGCACCAGCAAAAAATCTGGAGTCAGGATGCCTTGCCATTAACTATGGTGCCGATGCCGTGTACATTGGCGCAGATCGTTTCGGCGCAAGAGCTGCCGCCTCAAATTCGGTAGCTGACATCGAAAAACTGGTGCAATACGCGCATAAATACCGGGCAAAAACTTTTGTTACCCTGAATACCATCCTGTTCGATGATGAGCTGGAAGATGCTGAAAGGCTGATTCATCAATTGTACAATGCCGGCGTTGATGCACTCATCATACAGGACATGGGAATCCTTAAAATGAACATCCCACCCATCCCACTCCATGCCAGCACGCAAACCAATAATTTCGACCTGGAGAGAATTCAATTTTTAGATCAACTGGGACTGGAGCGCATCGTATTGGCCAGAGAATTATCTTTTAAGGAGATCAGAAATATAAGTCAGCATATAAAAACTGACCTTGAATATTTTGTACATGGTGCTTTATGCGTTAGTCTGAGCGGACAATGTTATTTCAGTCAAACAATAACAGGAAGAAGTGCAAACAGGGGTGCATGTGCCCAAATGTGCCGTCATCCCTACCATCTGCTTGATGCCAGGGGAAATCGCATTGTTACAGATGGCCATCTCTTATCATTGAAAGATCTGAATCTGGGAGACCATTTGAAAACATTGCTGGATGCAGGTGTAATGAGCCTTAAAATTGAAGGTCGCCTTAAGGACGCTAACTATGTCAAAAACGTTGTTAGTTATTACCGGCAAAAACTGGATCAGGTGCTGGTAGCAAACACAAAATACATAAAAGCATCCTCCGGTCATACCTCCATTTCATTCGATCCGGACCCTGAGCGAAGTTTTAACCGGGGAAGCACCACCTATTTTCTGATGGATAGAACAAAGGGTATGGTAAACAGTCATTCCCCTAAATCAATGGGAAAACACATTGGTTTCGTAACTTCGGTTGGACAAGGCATTCTGAAAGCCAAATTGAATGAAAAACTCAACAATGGAGATGGTCTTTGTTTTATTTATGACAACAAATTGCATGGCATAAGAGCCGAAAAAGTTGAAGACGGACAAATCCGGGTGAGTGATTCGTCCATGCTTAAAAAAGGATTGGCATTGTATCGAAACTATGATCATGAATTCACAAAAAGACTGGAGGCAGATAAGTCTCTACGTAAAATAAAGGCTAAGATTAATGTTTCACAAAAGGATGACAAGCTATTATTTACAATTAAGGATGAAGACAATCTATCCTCGGCCTATTCAGTATTAAAACCTGATGAACGAGCTACAAATGCGGCGCTGGCACTAAATAATTTTAAAAAACAACTGTCAAAATCCGGCGAAAGCATGTTTCAAATCACCAGTGTTGACATTGCTTCTATGGATTCTTATTTCTTTCGCATGGGCAAACTCAATGAAATACGTCGATCCCTGTTTGAACAACATGAAGCTTACAGAATAACAACCTACAAGCGCAAAACCATCATCCGCAAAACAGATCCGGTCCCATTTCCAGCCGAAAAGCTTGACTTCTCTGAAAACATTGCCAACAAAAAAGCCGAGCAGTTTTATAAAGATCACGGGGTTAAAAAACAAGAAAAAGCACTGGAAATAAGCAACGCGCAAGAAGATCAGCTACTCATGACAACCCGTTACTGCATTAAATATGAAATGGGATATTGTCAACGCTTTCAAGATGCAAGGGAAACACCGCCCGAACCACTTTATCTGCAGGATGAAAACCGGAAGTACAAACTTGGCTTTGATTGCAGGAACTGCATGATGACAATCCGACTGGCATAATCCAACTTTTTTAAATCACACATCTTATGAAAAACGGGACTTACAGAAAAGATATTAAAATTGAAAGCGAAGTAGAAATTGTACAAAAACACCATCAAAGGACGGGTGAATTAACCCATGGCTTTGTGAAGCGGCTGCTTACCAAATCGCCAACACATCCCCACGGAATAAAAGTTCAGTTGGAAACAGGAGAAGTGGGACGTGTAAAAAACATCCTCCATTCCGATGCGTAATACTTCATTCAGATAAATTATTATTTTAGGAACGTTATTGAAAGCAAATATGCTTCAATCCTGATCCGCTTTGCTTCTATGCAAACATTCACTGCGAAGGCAAAGAATACTCAAACCCTAAATCAATACAGCGTTTTTCCGATCAAAGGTCGAATCAGGTTTTCAAGGCCGTTGACTTTAATCTCATACATTTCCGCAAGTTGACGCCCCAGTTTTCCAGGAGGAAACCCTTTTTGCCGAAACCAAACCAAATATGGCTCTGGTAGATTCACAAGATAGCTCCCCTTGTATTTACCAAAGGGCATGCGAACATTTGCCAGTTCAATCAGGGCTTTCCCTGGATCCATTTCAGACATTTTGCTTGAGTCGTTCATTTACAAATTCTATTTTGTCTTCAATGGGAAGGGTTGCATCCACCCAATGAATCTTCATCCCCCGGCGTTCCATCCCCCGGAACCAGGTCATTTGCCTCTTTGCAAATTGATGAATTGCAATCTCCAGGTCATGCACCATTGCATCATAAGAAATCTGGCCAATCACATATTGCGTTAAAAATTTATACTCCAATCCGTAATAAATAAGATCTTCAGGAAGAATTCCGGAATCCAGTAAGGTTCTGACCTCATCCACCATGCCTTCATCAAGCCGCTGATGCAAGCGCTTTGTTATTTTTTCGCGACGAAGGTTCCGCGCGATATCCACTCCAATAAGCAAAGGTTTTATGTCAGGATAATTAAAGGTTTCGCTTTCGTGTTGTAAATAATATTCCTCTATTTCTATGGCCCTGATCGCTCTTCTAACTGTATCCGTATCTGTATTGTTATGCAATGTTTTATACCTCTTCAGAATCGCCTCCAGATCTGTCAGACTTTTCTCTGCCAAATCGGCTCTTAACTGATGATTGACAGGCACATTCAGCAACTTGTACCCTTTTAAAACCGCCTCCACGTACAAGCCTGTCCCACCGCAGAGCACAGGCCATTTACCCCGTGTCTGTATCGCCTCAAACACTTTGTTAAAATCTGTTTGAAACTGATATACGTTGTACTTTGATCCGGCAGGAACAATATCAATCAAATGATAGGGGATCAATGCTCCATCAACCGTATACTCTTCAATGTCCTTGCCGGTCCCGATGTCCATTCCCTGGTACACCTGCCGGCTATCACCACTGATGATTTCACCTTTCAGATGGGATGCCAAATGCACGGCAAAACCAGTCTTCCCAGATGCTGTAGGACCAATGATTGCTATTAAATTATATTCGGGATTTAACACCTATGCCTGATTTTAAACATTCAAATTAACAAAAATAAAGGCAAATGAGCTGTGGGAATCCCATTTAAAAAAGCAGGAATCCCAAAAATATATTAATTTTGTCGTGAAAAGCATACGTATGGATATTAAACAAATATTGATCCGGACAAAGGATCTGATCATCACCCCCGAAAAAGAGTGGAAGGGTATTTTAGAAAATGGGGAGAAAGGATTCAAAGCAGTGAATAACTTTGCACTCCCACTGATCGGTCTTGCCACAGCGGCCGCGTTCCTTGGCGATCTGATTTTAATGGGCTTTAATTTTGAGCATGCTTTAATTGAAGGCATTCTCTCCTTTGGGAGTTCCTATGTGGGTATCTTCCTTGCCATGGGCATCATCCGTTTTTTTGCGCCACGCTTCAATGTCACACAGGAACAGAATACAATCTTAACACTCGTGGTTTATGCCTCTTCGGTTTATTTTGTGGTTGAATTTATCACCAATCTCATTCCCGAATTGTTTTTCCTACGGATTCTTTCACTTTATGTGGCCTACGTGGTTTGGGAAGGTGTTGTGCCCATCACTAACGTAGATGAAGGTCAAAAAGGCGGCTTTGTCTTGTTCTGCTCTTTTGCCATTCTGGCAAGTCCTGTTTTAAGCAGTTATCTTTTGACTTTTCTACTTCCAAATGTAAATTAAATGGCCAAGCTCAAACTTGATAAAAACATCAACATTCGCAACAAGCGATCTACGTTTGACTATGAGCTTCTCGAAAAGTTCACGGCTGGCATCGTACTTGTCGGAACAGAGATAAAGTCGATTCGAATGGGCAAAGCAAGCCTTGTTGAGAGTTATTGTTACATCACTAACAATGAACTCTGGATAAAAAACATGAACATCTCTGAGTATTTTTATGGCTCGTATAACAATCACGAAGCCCGTCGTGAACGGAAACTTTTGTTAAACAGAAAAGAAATTAAAAAGCTGGACCGCAAAACAAAAGAAAGTGGTTTAACCATCATTCCTGTAAAACTATTTTTAAACGAGAAAGGCTTTGCCAAAGTTCAAATTGCACTTGCAAAAGGAAAAAAACAACACGATAAGCGCCAATCCTTAAGGGAAAAAGACGATAAGCGTCAGATTGACCGCATGATGAAGAAATAGCTTGAGAATGATTGGTGATGAATGCGGATTATTGCTTGTTGCAATGCTGCTTCGTTCATCATCTGCAAGGCCGGAAACATCGGCGTTGATTGTGTAGGAATGACCAAACAATTCCTAAAATTTGGTTCTTCTATCAATGTGAGTATCGTAGCGACCATCAAAACCTTTTTCGAAACATGCCACCGGGCTCTTGCCAAGTTTCTTGAAGATATTCAGTTTACTCAATTCATATGAAATGGAAACTTCATGCGATCCAAAAGTATGTGAGGCCAATTTAGAAATTGTTATATCGTAACTGTAACCTATCTTAAATCCATCGTATTTATACTTCAAAATCAGGACGAGGGCATCCTGATTAATATAGCTTGGAGAATTCTTTTCGAACATGGGCAGTCCCCGATACCAAATACCAAAATCAAATTCAGGCAAATACAAATAAGCACCAACATCCAATTGGCTTGCTTTTTTCTGATATTGATACCTGTAGGATGTCACCACGGTTTTCTCAGGTTTTCCTCGTCGCGGATTTTCCCGCCATACTGTGGCTCCGCCAAAACTAACAAACTTAAAAGGTAATTTTGCTTCCTGTCCTGAAAATGACTGATTGGGCTGATTGATATGATCCGCTGTAATACCGAACCAAATGTCTTTTGAATAAAGGAACAAGGAACTTCCAAAATCAAAGTAAGATACATTTTGACTCCCTGAATCGTAAATGTTATATAAGCTTTCGGAATAATTTGACTGATATCCGTTGTATACAGCATCTCCAAACTGAAGCTTGCTAAAATCTAAACCAGTCATCCCATAACTCCCCTGTAATCCTGGAATTAATTGCCATTTGTGGTTTAATCGAAATCGATATGAATATTGTAACACGATGTTCTGTTGTGACAAATTTGCTGAACCTGCTTTGTCTCTCAGGAACATGATGCCCAATCCACTATTGAAAGAATCAAAATACATGTCGTAGGTGGCAAGCATTGTTTCATACACCGTACCCATACCAGGCCATTGATTCCGGTAGTTTAAAGATAAACGAGGTTCACCACTTGAACCGGCCAGTGATGGACTCAGGTAAGATGTCGCAGAATAGTATTGGGAAAAATGAGCATCCTGTGCGGAAGCCACTCCCAAAACCATTGTTACGAATATGACCAAAATCCTGATTCTCATTTATCCTGTTGTTAGCCTTTACCTTTTAAAGCATTCCGTGGTTCGTCTTATATCTCTGAACACACTTTCTCTTACTTCAAAATTAATTCTATTTTTACAGTATAACAAATAATATAACTATTATTTAACTTTGAGAACACAATAAATGTACTTTGATTTTTCAATTCATCATGATAACGTGCACTTTTCATTGATCTGTGACTTATAACAGGGCAAATTGTTAATATTTACATATAATTAACATGTCGCTTTGTGCAACAATTAAATAAAAACGACGGTAAAATAGGATCGGATGATACTGATGTGGACAATGTGTAATTTTTCTAATATCAAAGACAAAGAATGATCATAGGTGAAGCGCTCACACATTGAATTTTCGATGGAGAATTTTGTCTCGCATCTTCG
>JBFHER010000110.1:0-11776 GCA_041584055.1 Bacteroidales bacterium | reverse complement strand
CGCAAATAAACCTTCCTTTTTTTCGAACGTTTTACCATTTTTTTTGTTATATATTTGATTTATTATATATTTCAGAAAGCAAAATCTAAAAAATAAGCATTATGGCATTTGATTTGGATATGATCAAGAAGGTCTATGAACGCTACCCCGAGCGTATTGAGGCCGCAAGAAAAATAGTTGGTAAACCGCTTACATTGTCTGAGAAGATTTTATACACCCATCTGTGGAATGGCAATGCAACAGAGGCGTTCGTTCGCGGTGGGTCCTATGTGGATTTCGCTCCGGATCGTGTTGCGATGCAGGATGCAACAGCCCAGATGGCTTTGCTTCAGTTTATGCAGGCAGGCAAAGACAAGGCTGCTGTTCCATCAACCGTTCATGCAGATCATTTGATTCAGGCGCGCATCGGTGCTGATAAGGATTTACAGGAAGCCCTGAACAAAAACAATGAAGTGTATAATTTTCTTTCATCCGTTTCAAACAAGTATGGCATTGGTTTTTGGAAACCAGGGGCCGGAATTATTCATCAGGTGGTACTTGAAAATTACGCTTTTCCGGGTGGAATGATGATTGGAACAGATTCTCACACGGTTAATGCTGGAGGATTGGGAATGGTTGCTGTAGGTGTTGGTGGTGCTGATGCTGTGGACGTAATGGCCGGTATGGCATGGGAACTAAAGTTTCCAAAATTAATAGGGGTGAAGCTTACCGGAAAATTGAGTGGATGGGCTGCTCCCAAAGATGTAATACTTAAAGTGGCAGGAATACTTACTGTAAAAGGGGGAACCGGATGCATTGTTGAGTACTTTGGTGAAGGGGCTGAGTCACTTTCCTGCACCGGAAAAGGAACCATATGTAACATGGGAGCTGAAATTGGTGCTACCACTTCAACCTTTGGTTATGACAACAGCATGCGTCGCTACTTAAATGCAACGGGCAGAGCAGAGGTTGTAGCCATGGCTGATGAGGTTGCAGAACATTTAACAGGTGATGCTGAAGTATATGCCAATCCAGCGAAATATTTTGATGAGGTAATTGAAATTAATTTATCTGAACTGGAGCCACATTTAAACGGTCCATTTACACCGGACCGTGCTACTCCGGTTTCTAAGATGAAAGAAGAGGCTGCAAAAAACAATTGGCCAACAAAAATAGAATGGGGCCTGATTGGTTCTTGTACAAATTCTTCCTATGAGGATATTAGTCGAGCTGCATCTATTGCATCACAGGCAGTGGCAAAAGGTCTTACGCCAAAGGCAGAATTTGGGATCAATCCTGGCTCAGAACAGGTACGTTATACAATTGAGCGGGATGGTTTTATTGAAACCTTCGAACAGTTGGGTACGAAGATTTTTACCAATGCCTGCGGTCCTTGCATTGGTCAGTGGTCAAGAGCAGGAGCAGAGAAGCAGGAGGTTAATTCGATTATACATTCGTTTAACCGTAACTTTTCAAAACGTGCGGACGGAAATCCGAACACACATGCCTTTGTTTCATCCCCGGAGATGGTCGCTGCTGTGGCGATAGCCGGAGATCTTTGTTTTAATCCATTAACGGATACATTAACCAACAACAAAGGGGAACAGGTAAAACTGGATCCACCGAGTGGCTGGGAGTTGCCACCGAAAGGTTTTGACGTAGAAGATGCTGGATTTCAGGCACCTGCAACGGATGGTTCCGGAGTTGAAGTGGTGGTAAAGCCTGACTCTGAAAGGCTTCAGTTATTATCGCCATTTGCACCGTGGGATGGGAAAAATATAAGTGGTGCGAAATTGTTGATCAAAGCAAAAGGAAAATGTACCACCGATCATATCTCTATGGCCGGCCCATGGTTGCGTTACAGAGGTCACCTGGACAATATATCCAATAACTGTTTGATTGGAGCGGTGAATGCCTTTGGTGAAGCTACCAATGCCGTTAAAAATCAGTTGGATGGTTCTGTGGATGAAGTACCTAATGTGGCCAGGGCCTACAAGGCAGCGGGTGTTCCATCAATTGTTGTGGGAGATCAGAATTATGGAGAAGGTTCTTCGCGCGAACATGCCGCGATGGAGCCACGTCACCTGGGTGTGAGAGCCGTTATTGTGAAGTCGTTTGCCCGTATCCATGAAACGAATCTTAAAAAGCAGGGAATGCTTGGTTTAACCTTTGATAAAGAGGCAGATTATGATTTAATCAAGGAAGATGATACATTTAATTTTATTGATTTAGAAGCATTTACGCCAGGAAAACAGCTTACGCTGGAGATTGTACATTCGGATGAATCAAGGGATTTGATCAGCTTGAATCACACCTACAATGAGCAGCAAATTGAATGGTTCAAAGCCGGTTCTGCGCTTAATTTGATCAAGGCGCAGAATGGATAATGGATAAAACTGCTGCCCCGGACTTATGGATGCATTCCTCGCTAAAAGAAGCGAGGTGGAAAGGGGAGCAATAAAATATGTCAAATTGAAGTTAATCCTCTCTTGCAAATGCAGGAGGGGATATTTCTATTTATGAGAGACCTGATATTTCATGTGAATATTTTGGTGGCATACCTTGCTGGATTTGATATCTTAAATTTTGTTTCTATACATATTTAAATCTTTTCTTATTTTTGATCTATCTAAATTTCTTTCAAATAAAAATAAACACTTAAAATATGAAAATTTCAATGATTGGAACCGGCTATGTTGGACTCGTATCCGGTACGTGTTTTTCTTCCGTAGGCATTGATGTGACCTGTGTGGATATTGACGCCAAAAAGGTGGAGGGACTGAAAAAAGGGATCATCCCTATTTATGAGCCTGGATTGGAAGACATGGTGAAAAAGAATTACAAGGAAGGGCGCTTGAACTTTACGACTAAGCTAAAGGATTCTCTTGAAGATTGTGAAGCGATTTTTATTGCAGTTGGAACGCCTCCGGGAGAGGATGGAAGTGCCGATTTGCAACATGTGATTGCCGTGGCCAGAGAAATTGGCCGTGAGATGCAACAGTACATGGTGGTTGTGACCAAAAGCACCGTGCCTGTTGGAACATCGGAGAAGGTAAGAGCAGCTGTGCAGGAAGAATTGGACAAAAGAGGAAGCAAGCTGACATTTGACGTTGCATCCAATCCAGAATTTTTAAAAGAAGGAAATGCCGTTCAGGATTTTTTAAAACCAGACCGGATCGTGGTTGGACGTTCAAATGAGAAAGTCGAAAAAGTTATGTCGCGTCTTTACAAGCCATTTACTTTAAACGGACATCCGGTGATTTACATGGATATTGCTTCAAGTGAAATGACAAAATATGCAGCCAATGCCATGTTGGCCACCAAAATCAGCTTTATGAATGATATTTCAATATTGTGTGAATTGGTTGGTGCGGATGTGCGTCATGTGCGTAAAGGCATTGGCAGTGATCCCAGGATTGGAAATAAGTTTATCTATCCGGGCACCGGTTACGGGGGTTCCTGTTTCCCAAAAGATGTGAAGGCACTTGTAAAGACGTCTGCCGATAAAGGCCATCAGTTAAGAATTCTTGAAGCAGTGGAGGCAGTGAATGAAGATCAAAAAAAGATTCTTGTAAAAAAGTGCAAGAAACATTTTGGAGAGAATCTTCACGGTAAGACCTTCGGCATTTGGGGATTGGCGTTTAAGCCGGAAACCGATGACATGCGTGAAGCCCCAGCCATTGTGATTATCAGCATGTTGTTAGCGGCTGGTGCAAAAGTTAAGGCATACGACCCCATTGCAATGAAAGAAGCAAGGCATTATTTTGGCGACAAAATAGAATATTGCAAAGATCAGTACGAAGCCGCCATTGAGGCTGATGCTATTTTTCTGGTAACAGAATGGCCGGAATTCAGATTTCCGAACCTGACTGTATTAAGTAAGTTAATGGCAGACAAGGTTTTATTTGATGGTCGGAATATTTATGACCCTACAGAAATTAAAGAAGGTGGATTTAAATATTATGGCATCGGACGAAAGGCGGATTAATTTTCAGTAGCAAGTAACGAGATCAGCGTATTTAGATATAACTTTACAAAGCTGATACGCAATACTTGATACTTAACACTAAAAAATGAAACGAATACTGGTAACAGGTGGCGCTGGTTTTATAGGCTCTCATCTTTGTGAACGACTGCTCAATGAAGGTAATGAAGTTATTTGTCTGGATAATTATTTTACCGGCAAAAAGCAGAACATATTGCATTTGATGGACAATCATCTGTTTGAGCTTGTTCGGCATGACATTACACAACCCTACTACATCGAAGTAGATCAGATCTATAATCTGGCTTGTCCGGCATCACCCATCCATTATTCGTTTAATCCTATTAAAACCATTAAAACCTCGGTGATGGGATCCATCCATCTTTTGGGACTGGCAAAACGCATCAATGCACCAATTTTGCAGGCTTCCACATCTGAAGTGTATGGGGATCCAAAGGTGCATCCTCAAAGGGAAGATTACTGGGGATATGTTAATCCCATTGGATCCAGATCCTGTTATGATGAAGGTAAACGCTGTGCCGAGTCGCTTTTCTTTAACTATCACAAGAAAAACAAGGTAGACATTAAAGTGATTCGGATATTTAACACCTATGGTCCAAATATGGATCAAAACGATGGAAGGGTGGTATCCAATTTTATTGTTCAGGCTTTAAAAGGAGAAGACATCACCATTTATGGCTTAGGCAATCAAACAAGAAGCTTTATGTATGTTGATGACTGCATTGAAGGCATGATTCGCATGATGCATACAGAAAAGGGCTTTCCTGGTCCTTTGAACATAGGAAACCCGGTGGAAACAACGATTCTGGAGCTCGCGGAAATAATTATAGAGCTTACAAAATCTAACTCAAAATTGATTTTTAAACCTTTGCCAGAAGACGATCCCGTTCAACGTCAGCCCGATATTTCAGCTGCCAGAAAAAAATTGAACGGCTGGGAGCCTAAAGTGGCGCTGGAAGAAGGCTTGAGAAAGACAATTGAATATTTCCGGGGCGTATTGTAATCGCTTAAATAAATATCAACATGACCGCACCCGCAATAACATGGGCTGTCAGTCTTGACCGTATGCACACTTCCGGGTTAAATAGCATCCAGCTTTCGAATAATCAGTTCCTTTACGATTTCGAAAGAATCTTTGTTTTCTTTTAAAATTGGTTCTACCGGAGGAGCTTTTATTTTTAAAGGATTGATCGCACTTCCGTTGCGGTAAACACGAAAGTCGAGATGTGGGCCTGTAGAGCTGCCGGTGGATCCAACATAACCGATGGTTTGTCCTTGCGTGACACGTTTGCCAACATACATGTTTTTTGCAAAACCCTTTAAGTGCATGTAAGTGGTAGAATACACAGAATTGTGTTTAATGCTGAGATAGTTGCCACCGCCATTTTTTTGATACCCACGTTTAATGATTGTTCCATCTCCGATGGTATGTACTGGTGTTCCGCTAGGTGCTGCATAATCAACACCATGGTGGGGGCGGTAATATTTTAAGATGGGATGATAACGGCTATTTGAAAACCCGGAACTGATTCTTGAATAACGCAATGGTGCCTTTAAAAAGGCTTTTCGCAAACTGTTACCATCCTGATCAAAGAAATGGCGTTGTTCGTTCTGAACAAAAGGGATGGCGTAATAGGGCTGTTTAAGATGCCTAAACCATACACCATAAATGGAATCGATTCCAAGGGAAGTTGAATCCACATAGGATTCAGAATACATCACTTTAAACGCATCTCCTTTTGCAATTCCAAAAAAGTCAACCGTCCACTGAAAAATCTCAGAAAGCTCAATGGCTAAAAACGGATTTGCATTGTTTTCTTTCATCGCATTCCAAAGTGAAGATGTAATGGTACCCTTTATTTCCTTATGAACTGTATATGTTTCTTTTGCCCCCCTGGTAGCAGTTACCACTGTGTCAGTAAAATCGTAAACAACATAGTCTACCAAAGAGATCTCATATACAAAGTATGCGAGTTTTGGAACCGAATCATTGGTGAGAAATGCTGAAAAGGGGTTGCCTACTTTTATTTTTCTGACGTCGAAGGTATCTTTCAGCGACCGGGCGATGTAATCAATGGTGCCATAACTCACATCAAAGCCACTGAGGATATTGCTCAAAAACTGATTTCGCCTTACCGTTCCCCCTACAATAAAAAAAGAGTCCACAGGGACGCCAAATTTATAATTTACAATCACTTCTGTAGTGTCCTCAGCAGGTACTTCCTCTCTTGAGATTTGTGGTGTTTTTCCACAAGAAAAAATGATGGCTGACAGGACTATTAATAGAATTATTTGTTTGGTCATAGATTAAAAGTTGATAGATCTGGATCCATCCGGATTTGCTTGAATTGTTATTTTTAATGTATCTTCTGGAAGAATAGGTTCAATTAATTCGGGCCATTCCACCATGCATACATTGCCACTGTAGAAATAATCTTCATAACCAAAATCGTAGGCTTCATCCAGTTTATTAATCCTGTAAAAATCGAAATGATACACTGTATCTTCCGTTTCAGTGCGGTACTCGTTTACAATGGCAAAAGTGGGACTGTTAACGGTATCTATCACCTTCATTTCTTTGCACAATGCCTTAATAAATGTGGTTTTACCAGCACCCATGGAACCATAAAAAGCCCATATGCGATGATCTGTAAGCGTCAGAAACTCAGCGGCTGTTTCGCCAATGGTTGCTAAGGATTTTATTTTTAATTGTGGCACTTTAAATTATTTTTTTGGATTTAATACAGATAATGGAATGAGCATCTCCTCCATGCTGATTCCTCCATGTTGAAATGTGTCGCGATAATAGCCTACGTAATGATTGTAATTGTTTGGATACGCAATGAAGTCATGGTTATAGGCAAATACATATTTAGAACTGATATTCATGGTTGGAAGTTGAATTTGTTCCGGATGGGCAACATCATACAGTTCTTTTCTATTGTAGGCAAGATTCTTTCCGGTTTTATACCTGAGGTTCGTATTTGTCTGTCTGTCACCCACAACCTTAACAGGATCTTTTACGCGTATGGATCCATGATCTGTTGTTAAAACGATTTTATAATCTTGTTCAGCCAGTTCTTTGAACAGTGTGATTGTTGACGAATGCTGAAACCACGACAATGCCAGAGAACGGTAAGCAGATTCATCGGACGCCAGCTCACGGATGGTTTTTGATTCTGTCCGACTGTGCGAAAGCATATCAATAAAATTCAATACAACAACATTCAAGGGGTGATGTGTGATATTTTGTAAGTTGTCGATGAGCTTTGTGCCCTGTGCTGAGTTTAAAATTTTATGGTAGCTAAAAGTGTATTTTTTTCTGAACCGATCCAATTGGGTTTGTATCAATTCCTGTTCAAATTTATTCTTGCCTTCTTCTTCATCCTCATCAACCCAAAACTGAGGGTACATTTCTTTAATTTGTTTAGGCATCAAACCGGAAAAGATCGCATTTCTGGCATACTGAGTTGCCGTTGGCAGGATTGAATAATAGAGATCTTCCGAATCAAACGCGTAATACTCGCTCAGTATTTTTCTTATTTCCCGCCATTGGTCATACCTCAAATTATCCACAACAATCAAAAACACCTTTTTTCCCTGATCCAGTAACGGAAAAACCTTGTCTTTGAATATATCAGGAGAAAGCATGGGTTTATCGTTGCAGTCTTTGTCGAACCATGACATATAATTCTTGCTGATAAACTTGCAGAACATGTTTTGTGCCTCGGTCTTTTGCATTTGCAAAACTTCCTTCATGGGCGTGTCAGACTCATTTAGATCTAACTCCCAGTGTACAAGCTTGCGGTATACTTCAATCCAGTCTTCCCAGCTAAATGAATCATTTATTTCTAAGCTGAGCTGTCCAAAAGCAGACTGGTAATCAGAGGTCACTTTCCGGGATCGGATTTCTCTGCTTTGGACGTGTTTTTTTATGGACAGTAATATCTGATTTGGATTCACCGGTTTGATAAGGTAGTCTGCAATGTTGCCACCAATGGCCTCATCCATGATATTTTCTTCTTCGCTTTTGGTGACCATTACCACAGGCACACCCGGATCAATTTGCTTCACCTTCTCCAGGGTTTGCAAGCCATTCAATCCAGGCATGTTTTCATCCAGAAAGATGATATCAAAGTTCTGTGTTTCGCACTCATCAAGCGCATCCTCCCCACTTGTTACGGTTACAACCTCATAGCCCCTGCTCTCAAGGAACATCACATGTGGTTTTAACAAATCTATTTCATCATCTGCCCACAGAATCTTAATATTCTCCATTCTTCGTTTTTAATTTGTTAATATCACTTTTATAATTTCCATAATCCCATCGCTGCATTGCTTCACTCTTTTTCTCCCCATTCTAACTGCATGCCGCCTTAAGCTTTAGCCTGGCGCAGGATCACGTTTGAGTTAACTATCATCTTCGGCATTGGGATCCTTAATGGTTCCCTCAAGCGGACGATAGTACATGTTATAGAAATCAAGGTATTTTTTAAACTTAAGGGAAGTCAACAATGCTCTGAAATTTCGATCTGTAATGACGTATCGTTGGTAAGCGATCGTGCTCAGGATCTTGTAGATTCCCTCATCCAGCATAAAGGTTCGTTGATACCATAATCCTTCATCAATGCCATTAAATCCATTGACAACCAGAAACGCCGTGTCTGAATTCATTTCCGCCCAGGTTAAGTCAAAGTCTTTAATGAGAAACTTGGTGAAGTTAAAACGTGCAATGTCATAGAGCAACTGATCTTTATCCACCTTTTCAATGGGAATCATCAGCACAAAATAATGCCTGGCTTCTGTATCCTGTAGATAGAGTTGGTTCGTTTTTTCAGTGGTTTCATCAATTTCTTCAAGGGCCTGAATGTTAAACTGGCTCAACAAGTTATCCCTTTTTTCGAGCAGACCTGCCATGGTTGTTTGTGATCCTGACAGTATTTTTCCTGACTCAAGTTGTTTAATAAGGTTATTTGCCTGAAGTGAAACCTGATTGTCGGGATACTTTGAGGATAAGTTCTGAAGTGCTGTCTTAAACTCGTCTTCCGTTCCTGTGGCTCCGATTGAAAGCGCGCGCAGGAAAAGGAAATTAGGCAACAGTTTTGAATCCGGGTATGTATTTTCAATGTACGAGTAATTGCGATGAATGGTGTTAAAATCTCCCTTCAGATACGCTTTGTAACTCGCTTCGTAAACAGAGTCCTGATCCTGCTTTGCCAATTCAAGCTTTTTTGCAAAATCAGGATCCGAAAGAATAATCGCATAACTGCTTTTGGGGTGTCCACTAATGATTTGACGTTTCACATTGTCTGCCATTTGTGAATCCCCATTTTTCAAATAAACCTGATACAATCCAAAAAGTGCTTCCAGTGCATTTTCAGTTTCCGGGTAACTTCTCAGGTATAGATTGTAATATTTCGCTGATTCTTCATAATCATTTAAGTCATTTTTAAAGATATCCGCCAAACCAAGATAAGCATTCCCAATTTTCCGATCAGATGCTGCTTTCATTTCAAGCGTGACCGGAATATTTTGAATGTAGTATTCAGGCATTTTATTGTTTAATGAATCCCTGACCTCTTCTTCTCTGCCTAAGTCGGCATTGGCATCAGCAAACCCCATTGTTATTTTTGTGCTGCGTCGCCAATGGTCTTCCAGTGCACGCTCCCCCCAGTTTCGTTTAAATTCATCCAAACCTTTGGATACGAGACGGGTATTATAAAAGTACCATTCACTGCCGGATGGGCGTTCAACCGTGCCACTGGCAAGGGCTTCTTCTTTTTTCTTTTCTTCTTCAATGACGTTTTCGATGATCTTCGTGATAAGTGCATCTCTTTCTCCTTCTGACAGGTTCGCTACCTTTTGCAAACTATCCTGCACTTCGATGGTTTGAAAATGGTCAGCCATTTCTCCCAGTACCTTGGCAAGTGCCCGAATTTTTTCAACGCCGGGATAATCTTCTCCAAAAGCTTCTGCTGCGCCGGCGTAATAAGGTTGTGCTGCACGATAATTCGCGCGGGTAAAATGAAGATCGGCAACGGTCACCTGTGAGAGTCCCTTCTGAATCTTATTTGTGGTGCTGTTAGCAACTGAAAGATCGTAATTTTCGATTGCAGCTTCTATGTTATCATTGGCCAGGTCAATATTTCCAATCGCATAATAGATTTGATCAAGGTAATCTTTGTTCTTTTCATCTTTTAGCATCTTACGAAGCTCCTTTTTAATGCCTTCGGAGTTGCCTTCACCCTGGAACACCTCTGTTAATCGGATACGGGCATTAAAGTCCATATCATAGGATGGATTCATTTTCAGCACCTTTTGATACGTGGCAACCGCATTTTCAAAATTTTCTGATGCCTGATAAAGCTGTGCCAAAACGTAGGTGAAACGGCGCAACAATTTTTTATCTTTTTGCAGGTCGATGGCTTCCTGTAAGTAAGGTATGGCCTCTTTGTACAATTCCCGCTTTAGGTAAACATCTGCATTGATTGCGGCAAAATCACCATAAAGATGCTTTGGAAAATCATCATCGTTCGCCTTTTTTAAAATATCTTCTGCTTCATACAACCAGTTCATCTCAGCATAAGCACGTGCCATCCACAACATTGCTTCGTAGCGGGCGTTCGTTTTTGGGAAATGACGTGAAATATAAGAAAACACCCCGAGCGACTCAAGGAATTCTCCTTTGTAGAAATGTGCCTGGCCCATGCGCATGTAGGCATCATCCACCATTACGTTAAACTCTTCCTGTTGATACCATTTTCGATACCTTGGATCGTTTGATTTTTTCATATCAAACGTTGGTTTTGTACGAATCGAGTGTTTACGGATCACCTTTTTTGATTTCTCGATGGTACGATCCATTTCTGAAGCCGTTTTCTTCAGGTTGTCATGCACACTGTAATAAAATAGAGGTAAGATGCGTGAATAATCGTCCACCAACGAAGACTCAACCTTCTCAACCCCTTTCTGAAACGCTTCATCCCCGTTAAAAAAGATATTGTAACGTGCCGTCATAGCATGATAACTTCGTGACATCCGGGTGTTTTTTTGTGTTGAACAACCCACTATCAAAAGAAGTAAGAGGAGTGCTGAAATATATTGTAAGGATCCTTTTTTCAAAATTGATGTTTTCGTTTACATGAATAGATAACAGAATATTTGCAAATTTATTTTTTTCCAACGATAGATATTCATGTTTTTACGTTTTTTACGCAATTAATGAGCGAATTGTAAAATTATCAGAGGACGATCGTGGATGTTGTTCCATTTCAAGCGCGCGGTTGGGGGCCTCACCCCCGGCCCCTCTCCATTCCGCAAAAATTTGCGGAATGGAGAGGGGAGAAATTCATTTATGGGGTGTAGATGCCTTCTTTGTTTGGATGCATATTGGATTAGAGAGGGGAGGAATTCATTTGGCGGAGGAAATTCTGCTTTTTTGTCACGATGCATATCAGGGGTTAAGCCCTGTACTTGCTTTAAAGAATATATTCACCAGTACAACCCTGACGTGCTAGTTATTAGGTGGTTAGGGTTAAATGGAATTATTTTAATCAGTGATTAAATTATGACCGTGTGCGGCCTCACCCCCGGCCCCTCTCCTTCCGTGCCTAATAAGGCGCGGTGGAGAGGGGAGAAATTCATTTTGGGAGGAAATTTCCACTCTTTGTCTCAATTCACATCTGGAGAGTCAAAATAATCGCAATCCATCCCCATGGCAAAACACCAAAACAATGCTCTAAAACATTGTTGTACAACATGTTTTGATAAATGGGATGATAAATTCACTCT
>JBFHER010000109.1:0-11794 GCA_041584055.1 Bacteroidales bacterium | reverse complement strand
TGGTAGTTTGTTAACAAGCTTCGGTATTCATGAACAGCCTATTTATACTGTTTTGTTTGGTGTATCTAGAGCTTTAGGCGTGCTGTCATCACTTGTTTGGGATAGATTGTATGGCCTGGGTATTGAACGTCCAAAGTCTCAGCCTCTTTGGTGGTTCATGGATCAGGTGGGGATGAAAGAATAATTGATTGAAAGGTAAAGTTCTTAAAGACGAAGCGTGTGCTTTGATTGATTAAGACATGAAAATATAAGTTAAGTCTCTCAAATACAGAGGGGTACTCATTAAAGGGTATCCCTCTTTTTGTTTTCCTGTGTTAAAAATTAACCTAAAGTTTAAAAATGCCAATTTGTATGTTAAAAATGTGTTATATGTGGAACGTTTATAAATAAACATATATTTCGTTGTTAATACAATAATGTGAATATTCGTGTGTAATTATAATGTAAAATTAAGTTGCCAGTGTATTAAAATACAGTAGATGAGATATATAAATACTTTTTGTGTGCTTTTTTTTGGGAGGGATGTATCGTTTAAAGTTAACCGTTTTGTGCTTGTTTTCCTTTTAAATAGGATCTAAAGTTAAATAAAGATTAATATAAAGTTTATAAAACTTTGCTGCTTTCATTTTTTGTTTTATATTTGAAGTGAGATTAAAAATAAAACATTATGAAAGCACTAATAAGTATCATCGCAATCTTTATCATTTCAACAGTGACACTTCAGGCACAGGAAATGTTTGTTGCTGCAGGTTCAGTAGGAGTGAGTGGTAAAGCTTCATTGTGTTATGTTATAGGGGGAATCGTTGTTGAAGAGGCAGCTCCCATTTCTCCCCTGGTTGTTTATTCAAAATCTAAAAAATTGACCATGGCAACAGAAATCGAAACAATCAATAATGATCTACAATTAAATATTTTCCCAAATCCGGCGACTGACTTTGTAAATGTGCGGTTAAACGAGTCATTCTCCGGTAGTGGTAAAGTCACAATATTTGACATGTCTTCATCCATTGTTAATACTGAAAATTTACTAAATCAAAATGCTCGTATTGACATATCCAATCTGGTTGCTGGAGTTTATCTGGTTAAAGTAGAGGATGGTATGGGGCAGTTTTCAGAAGTTAAGCGAATTGTAAAAAACTAAGTTAAAACTTAAAAGTCGGGTAATATGAAAAAGTTTTTATTAACCATTATTACTGCAGGGTTGTTCACATCCCTCATGATCGCTCAATCCGTTCCAGGTTTTAGTTATCAGGCAGTTGCCAGAGATGCACAAGGTGAAATCATCTCTAATCAACAGGTAGGAATCGAAATCGGAATCCTCGGTGGAAGTGTTGATGGAAGTATGTTATACACAGAGGAGTTTTTCCCAACAACGAACAGTTATGGATTAATAAATCTGACGATCGGTACAGGATCGGCTACTTTAGGTAGTTTTTCTGAAATTGACTGGTCTTTGGGTTCTTACTTCGTAAAGGTAAGTCTGGATGTGGAAGGTGGACAGGCATTTGAAGAAATAGCAACAAGCCAGCTCTTGAGTGTGCCTTACGCAATGTATGCACAAACAGCAGAAAATGTAGCAGGTATAGATGTTGAAGAAATTGAGACCTTGAAAAAAGATGTAAAAGATCTGAGGACACAACTCAAATCATCTGGCATGGTGATGATGGGTAGTGGCACTTTTATCGACGAACGGGATCAGCAAATCTATAAATATGTAGAGACTGAGGATGGAGAGACCTGGATGGGAGACAACCTTAAAGCCGAAGTGTACACCGATTCATCTGCCATAACCGGGGTATTTGATTACAATGGCGATCCATCAATTTCTGAGGAATATGGAAAACTTTATACCTATGAAGCAATTTCTGCAGAAGGGAAAAGCATCTGTCCTGAAGGATATCATATGCCAAGCTGCGAAGAATGGCAGGTGTTAATCGCAAAATATGGTGGTGAGGCGTTTGCTGCAGGCAAGATGAAGGAAGCCGGAACAGATCACTGGAATGCTTCAGAAGGCGTAACAGATGAAGCCGAAACCGGCATATTACCTGCGGGAGGCATCACGAGCAATGGCGTAAGCAGTAACCTGGGTAGCAGGGCTTATGTGTGGAGCGGGGAAACTTGCGCAGGTAACGCCAACTATGCAGTGGCATACCAGTTCTCAGCAGAACATAACATTGTGATTAAAGTGAATATGAAAAAAGACACAGGTTTATCCGTAAGGTGCATTAAAGATTAATGGGTTTTCTATGAATAAAGAGGGGTGAGATTCGAAGGGAAGGAAAGTAAAAAAAAAGGACTGTAAAGGTCCTTTTTTTTATGGATATTAAAATTTCCTCATTCAACTGGGTTGTGCTATCTTTGCAGCACTTTGAAAACGAGGAAATAAAATGGCAAACTATCAGTTATTAGAGCTTAGCGAACAGGAAATTATAAGAAGAAACAGTCTTGACGAGTTGCGGAAATTAGGCATTGAGCCCTATCCTGCTCAAATGTATCCTGTCAGCCATCGTGCACAAAATATTCTGAACGGGTTTAAAGATGAAGAAGATTTTGGAGAAGTAACAATTGCCGGACGGATCATGAACCGTCGGATCATGGGGAAAGCTTCATTTGCAGAACTAATGGATGCATCATCCAGAATCCAATTGTATATCTCAAGAGATGAAATTTGTCCTGATGAGGATAAAACACTTTATAATACGGTCTTCAAAAAGTTACTCGACATCGGTGACTTTATTGGAATCAAAGGAACGGTGTTCAGAACACAGATGGGTGAGGTTACGGTGCATGTGAATGAATTAACCGTTTTGTCTAAATCGTTAAGACCCTTGCCCGTTGTAAAAGTTAAGGATGGTCAAACCTATGATGCCTTTTCTGATCCGGAGATGCGCTATCGTCAACGTTATGTGGATCTTGTGGTGAACCCTGAAGTGCGTGAAACATTTGTTCAGCGAACAAAAATCATCAATTCAATGCGTCATTTCTTTAATGAGAGGGGCTACCTGGAGGTAGATACGCCTGTGTTGCAGCCAATTCCGGGTGGTGCATCGGCGCGGCCATTTGTGACACATCACAATGCATTGGATATTCCTTTGTACATGCGAATTGCCAATGAGCTTTATCTCAAACGACTCATTGTTGGCGGGTTTGACGGGGTTTATGAATTCTCAAGAAATTTCCGCAACGAAGGAATGGACAGAACCCATAACCCTGAATTCACAGCCATGGAAATCTATGTGGCTTACAAGGATTACAATTGGATGATGGATTTTACGGAGGAAATGATTGAGAAAATTGCGCTTGATCTTCATGGTAAAACGCAAGTGGAACTGGATGGAAAGATCATCGATTTTAAGCGTCCATTTAAGCGAATCACCATGATTGATGCCATCAAAGAGCATACAGGTTATGATATCAATGGCATGAACGAAGTGCAATTGAGAGAGGTTTGTGCTGCACTTGATGTTGAAGTGGATGCGTCTATGGGGAAAGGGAAGTTGATTGATGAAATCTTTGGCGAAACCTGCGAGCACACCTACATTCAGCCAACCTTTATCATTGATTATCCGGTTGAAATGTCTCCATTGTGTAAAAAACACAGGGAAAATCCGGATTTAACCGAACGCTTTGAGTTGATGGTGAACGGTAAGGAACTGGCCAATGCCTATTCAGAATTAAATGATCCTATCGATCAGAAAGAGCGTTTTGAGGAACAGTTGAAATTGTCCGAGAAAGGAGATGATGAAGCCATGTACATTGACCGTGATTTTGTGAGAGCCCTTGAATATGGCATGCCACCAACCTCGGGCATGGGTATCGGAATTGACCGCCTCGTCATGTTTTTAACAAATAAAACAGCCATTCAGGAAGTGCTGTTGTTCCCACAGATGAAGCCGGAGCCTGTTCAGAAAAAAGATGCAGCAAGTGTATTCGCAGAAAAGGGCGTGGATCCGGCCTGGGTTCCCGTATTACATAAAGCCGGCTATCTGACCGTGAACAGTCTGAAGGATGTGAATCCAAATAAATTGCATCAGGAATTGTGTGATTTAAATAAAAAATATAAGCTTGAACTTAAGAATCCTGTAAGGGAAGCCGTTGTTGAATGGATTGATGGTCTTAAGTAAGTCGAGCGGATGGAAGATTCAAAGAAAATAGGAATTATCGGGGGAGGAAGCTGGGCAACAGCAATTGCTAAAATGCTTCTTGAAAATGCAGGGCGTATCAATTGGTACCTGCGACGCGAAGATCGCATTGCAAAGTTTATCGAGCTTGGACACAATCCGTCCTATTTATCTACAGTTTCTTTTGACACAGATCAGATCTCTTTTTATTCTGACATCAATGAAATTGTAGAAAAGTCTGATATCCTCGTATTTGCGGTGCCATCACCTTTCCTTAAGGTGCATTTGGCAAAGCTCGATCTGCCGTTAAAAGATAAGTTCATATTTTCAGCTATTAAAGGGATCGTCCCTGATGAGAATTTGATAATAGGAGAGTATTTCAATCAGTTTTACGATGTCCCCATCGATCAGATTGCAGTGCTCGCAGGGCCATGTCATGCCGAAGAAGTTGCCATGGAGCGTTTGTCATACCTCACCATTGCATGTCAGGACAGGCACATGGGGCGCTATCTGGCAAGGTCACTGGCCTCTCATTACATTAAAACCAGTGTGTCAGATGATATTTATGGGACGGAATACGCCTCCGTTTTAAAGAATGTGTTTGCTGTGGCATCTGGAATATGTCACGGTTTAAAGTATGGCGATAATTTCCTTGCGGTGCTCATCTCAAATTCAATCCAGGAAATCAAACGCTTTGTAGATACCGTACATCCTATCACGAGAGATATCAAGGACTCAGCTTACCTTGGTGATTTGCTTGTGACTTGTTATTCTCAGTTTAGCCGTAACCGAACCTTCGGAACCATGCTCGGGAAGGGGTATTCGGTTAAAAATGCAATGTTGGAGATGCACATGATTGCAGAAGGCTATTTTGCGGTAAAATGCATCAAGGAAATCAACCAACAGTACAAAGTGGCCATGCCAATTACAGATGCTGTTTATAACATCATTTACGAAAAGATTTCTCCCGCAATAGAAATTAAACTGCTTCAGGAACATCTGAGGTAGCGCGCAATTGAATTACAAACGATCGTGGAGACTTGCGTTTGAATTCTCATTCATGCCTGATCGCCTATTCTTTTTCTTCTATCCACTTGACGATGGCAGGATCAAAGGGTTTTGTTGAAGATCCGAAATGGCCTACAAGGCTTCCGTTTGCATCAATCATGTACTTTTGAAAATTCCACTTAACCTTGCTGCTCTCTTTGCCATTTTTATCTTTCTCAGTGAGCCACTCATACACCGGGTGAATGTCACTTCCTTTGACGGAGATCTTCGCCATGATGGGAAAGGTCACGCCATAATTTAAAGAACAGAAGGATTTAATCTCCTCGTTTGTCCCGGGCTCCTGCTTTAGAAAATTATTAGCAGGGAATCCAATGATCATAAAATTCTTGTCCTTGTACGTTTCGTAAAGTTTTTGCAAGTCTTCATACTGTGGTGTAAAGCCACATTTTGATGCAACATTAACCACAAGTACCTTCTTTCCCCTGAGCTGATTCAGTGCATAGTTCTTGCCATCAATGTCTTTGACTGTAAAATCGTGAAAATTACTTTGGGCATTACTTAGGGCTCCCATCATTATTAAAGTGATTAAAATTAAATGTTTCATTTCTTTCGTTTTATTAAAAAACACGGACGCACATATTTGGTTCAGTTTCAGCATGATTTACAGTGGTTTATTGTGTTTTTTTAACCTGTTGATACAAGCCTGCGCCGAAAAGTTAATTGCCGGGTGAAAGTCTTGCGTACTCAGGTTTCGCAAAAAGGATCAATTGTTGGATGATGGTTGAAGGTGATGTTCATGCACTGCTATTTGTTTTTGTCTGAAACGTTGGCTGTCAGGCGTTTCTGTTGTGGGCGATGTGCAGTGTCTGGTATGGTGCAACCATTGTGCCTGTGTGTCTCGTCTTTATGTATGTAAATTGGGAGCAAGAGAAGGAGCCATGACCGGAATTGTTTCAGGGGAAACCATGTTGTGGTCCGCAGTGATTTGTGATGGTTTAATTTGGATCTGTTTGTATTTGTTTCGGTATGTGATTTCTATGGTGGTATACAATCAGACAAACGGTGAAAAAAGGGGTGAATGAATTTTAAATTTTCCGTAACTTTATACATCGATAGCGGATATTAAAAAGTATGCATATGAGACGAATTTTTACGTTAACAGTATTGCTAATTTCTTGTGTAATTAGTGCCAGTGCTTACCAATGGCTGCGGGTGGGGGATCCCGCAGGAGAGTGGGGTAACTGGGTGAACGGAACCATTGAAGATGTAAATTACCAAATCACGCAGGAGGGACTTTACTATCAGGTGGATATGCATGTTGTGTTTTCTACTTCGAATTTCAAACCTGCAACCCAAAGTGACTCGCTTGAAATTCAATATGGATTTGCTTTGCCTCCCAATTCGTCAATCATTGATGCAAGTCTTCTGGTTGGTGAAAAGTGGCAAAATGCCTGGATTCTCGATCGCAGACAGGCACGTGCAATCTACGAAGGCATTGTGAATCGTCGGCAGGATCCAATGATTCTGTATAAGAACTACGGAGACAATTATTACCTGCAGATTTTTCCCATGGAGCGAACAGGAAAGCGGGAGATGCGGATCACCTTTATCGTTCCGGGAAACTTTGAAGGCGACAAGATGTACCTGAGTTTACCCTTGAATGAATATGCAAATTTTGCCCGTTTCGGCAAGGTGGGAACAATTCGTGTGAGCATTGAAAGTACTTCTCAACCAACACTGGCAGAAGATCCAACAAAAGAGCCTGTAAAGGTGGCAACAGATGGCAGCAGATCCACATGGCAATTTGCTTTTGACAGTGGGACCAGTACTGCGGCGACGCTGTTAACAGGGGCACCCGGAGAGGGTGATGTTTTATTTTCACAGTGCAATACAGATGGTGAAGGATATTATGAGCTTGCTTTTAATCCTGCAAAATTGCTGGATGTGGCAAAGGATCACAAATATCTCTTTGTGCTGGATCATGACCCTAAAGCGACCATTTACTGGTATAATAACGGACAAAGAGAATACATCCCGGTCAATACGGATGAGGTGATAGAAAGCATACGAACCTTCGCACTTGAAAATCTGAATGAACAGGATCTGTTTAACATTCAATATAACAGTGACGGATTGGTTTATGTGAGTGCTGATTTTGAAAAGGCGACGGAAGAGAACATTCATAAAGCATGTGATTTGTTAAAATCTGAAACCTTAACTTCCGGAGACCTGGCAGAGCAATTGATTGCATCAACCCAGTTGGTGCAACGAGACGGTGGTGATCTGGTTTTAATTACCAATTATTCAGAAAACAGATATGTTGCAGATTCAGCGCGAGCTGTCCTCCGGGAAGTACTCACAGCTGTTGATTCCTTGTCGCCGGTGAACATTGTGGACTACAACTATATTTATTACTACAATTATTATTGGGGAGAGGATATCTCGTTTTATGCTTCGTCCTATGTGTTGAGTGAAATTGCAAGAATCACCCAGGGGGAATATGTGAGCGTACACAACACAAACTCAATTGCAAAGGCCCTGGTGGAGCTCAAGAAACAGGCTGAGGGGGATATTCAGTTTTTTAAAGCTGAATTGAAACCCACCGGAGGATTTACAATGGGAGACTATTACTTAAAGAATGCAAGTGCGACTAACTATTGGTACATAACAAATGTAGCCGATCAGCAAATGTTTATGAACGAAAATGTACGACTGATCGGAAAGTACATTGGAAATGCACCCTTTAAATTGAGTATCCGGGGCATGTTCCGGGGCGAACTTATTCAGTTTGAAACGGAGCTTGACGATTATTTGACAAATGCCGATTGTGAGTTTATGTCCAAAGCGTGGACCAGCAAGTATATCGCTGATAAAGAATCCGGCTGGTTGAATGTCAATCAGATGAATGAGGTTGTAAATCTTAGCATCAAGCATCGGATACTATCCAATCAAACGGCATTTCTGGCACTTGAGCCGGGAATGGATTCACTGTTGGCCAATTGTATTGATTGTGGTGAACCACAAAATGGCAGTTCATCGTCTTATGGTGGTGAGTCCAATAATATAGGTTCAGACATGGCTGGATCCTGGTCAGGCAACGGGGTGGTGTCGGATGAAGGTTACTCAAGAGGTTACCTCGAAGGCGCAAAGGCATCCTGCGACAGTGTTTATGTGATTGCCTATGGAAGTGGCTATAAAGAAGGTGTTTCTGATGCCGCTGATGCCATTGACGACATAAGTGACATTGGTGTGTTTAGTGCCACCCCAAATCCTTTTGTGAGTTCTGTAAATCTGATTTTTGATATGGGTGAAAGCAGTGATCGTTACATACGTTCCGTAGAAATAATAGATGTTCTGGGACGAACAATTAAAGTATTCGATGCTGTGGGTAATCCCAATCGTTTTGTGGTGAGTTGGGATGGCACAGACCAGGAAAACAAGAAAGTTGCTTCCGGGAATTACTTTGTAATCCTTACCTCAGAAAACAGCCGACATGCATTCCGGATTGTAAAAGAATAAAAAAACTGAGTTTTCTTTTGTGGTTAAGGGGGCTGGATTTATTTCAGCCCTTTTTCACGCAATACGGTCAGGTCTCGTTTTACCCTTAGATTTTCACCATCGGTTCCCTTTGCAGTTATGATGTAATAATAAACGCCGGGAGAAGCATAGCGCCCATTTATGCGACCATCCCATCCTCTGGAGGGATCTGTCCAGGTAAATACTTTTCTTCCCCAACGATTGTAAATATCACCCCTGAAGGTACCTGTCTCAATGGATTTATAAACAGCCTTGAATTCTGTGAGTCCTGAGCCAAAGCCAATCACAAAAATATTGGCAGCATCCAGACCGGATGTTACGATGGTTACGGGAATTGAATCTTTTTGCACCTGACAATAATCGTTACTCACTTCCAGACGAACATAATAATCAGCCTGAGTATCACTGTTGGACGCAGGATCTACAAACTCATGCCGGATGGTTTCAGTGTCATAGCGAATGTACGAAGGTGTTCCATCTGTGTGTTGCCATACATACCAATCGTAGTATTCCACTTTTGAAGTCTTACCGTTGATGCTGAAATCAACATTCAAAGGAGCACTTCCCTTTATTTCTTTTGTTGAGCCAATGTCCTGCTCGCCTTCGTTATCAGCATCTTCACGGATGATCACTTTTCCTTCAATGTCATCATAATTTACCGCCACAGTTTCATACAGGGTGTCGGCTTCAACATCGCCTATGTATTTTTTTTCTGTAAAATCAGATAAGAATGTTTCTTTGTAAACCGCCTTGTAACGTGTGTCGTCGTAGGGAACCGGATGGTACTCAATGATCGGTTCGTGACTTGATATGGTTGTGCTTGGTTCCGAACTCCACTCAATATAAGGATAGCGGGTCAAAGAAACCATGCGCTTTAACCAGGGGTCTCCAATTTGTATTTCATCCTTTCTTGTATACAACTGAAGCATGATGGTTTCGCAGCTATCCATGTTATGCCGATAATCATCATACACCATCAGCGAATCAATCACCGGCTTGTGTGCTTCATAATCAACAATCCAAATAAACATTGTGTCCTGCGTGATGGCCCCTGAAAGGAGGGCATATCCTCCTTCGTTTGTTATCTCAAGTGCTGTGTTATCCGTTTGTTTCATGTCTCCTACCATAACATTAAAATCCATGGATCCGTTGGAGATGTCAAAGCTTGCCCATTGAAAGAATGTGCTGTCTGCAGAGGAATACTTTAAGGTCAATCCGGATCCCAGATCCTCAACAATAAATATGGTATCCAATCCAGGCGCATCTATTTCCTGACCGCTGATATAGCTCGTTTTTGATATTGAAAACTGACCGAAGGCAGAAAACATGCCTGCAATCATGAAAAATACGATGAGATATTTTTTAATATTCATTGCTGTGATATCACTTTTCATTAGAACGAAGAGAACCTTAAAATATTTTTGTAAAGATAACAGACCCTGCTGATATTTGCAGGTATCTGGCTCAAAAATGTTAATTCTCCATAAGCTTGAAAATCTTTTCGCAGTGAAGTATGGAATTTAACTATATTTGTTGCCATCAAATATCTCTGTGTTTTTGGTGCTTTGAGCCCTTTTTTGTTAACTAGCACGTGGCGTTGAAAAAAAGATTATTAAATAAGAACAGGTATCGTATTTCTAAGGTTTTTGCCGGATTACTTTTGATGATCGGCATTCTGCCCCAGGTATTGGCGCAGGATAGAAAACTGGATGAGATCACTTTTGAAGAATACATGAACGCTGACTCTGTTCAACTGCCACGCCTGCATGAATGGAGGCTTGATCTGTTAACACTGGATACGGTGCACTTAAAAGCGGATACGCTGCAAAATAACTTTTTTAACTACAATCCCATTTATCGCACCAGTATTTCTAACAATTATCTGGGTAACCTTGGAAGCCCTTATCAGTCAAATCTTTATTTCGATCGGCCTGAAACAAATGAGTTTGTATTTCTGGATGTTTACCGCGACTACGCTGCCATGCCGGAGGATATTCGCTTTATAAATACACATACACCCTATACAAACCTGACCTATTACACGGGTGGCGCAAGAACGGAAGGTGAGGATGAACTCATCGTTAAGCATTCTCAGAACTTTAGTCCTGATTTTAATATCACCGGTGTGGGAGATTATATTTATGGCCGGGGAATGTACGACAATACCTCTACCAAACACCTGGCTGTAAGTTTTTATGCCAGTTATATCAAACCAAAGTATGTGTTGCACGCGGTGGCAACGAGTAACAGCCTCGAGAATTTCGAGAATGGAGGCCTGACGGATGATCGCTATGTGAACGATCCTTACAGCGTTACAGATACCCGGGGCATGAATGAAACAGCTACATTTCCGGTGGCCTTAAGCAATACAATATCATCCATCAAAAACAAATATGTTTTCATCAACCATAAGTATAACATTGGTTATCATAAGGAATTGATACTGGCTGATACTGTGTTGCAGAAGTTTATTCCTGTGACCAGCATTGGGCATACCTTCAAATACAGCACTTACCGACGCATGTTTACGGAAGACAGCAGCGATGACTTTTTTGCAGATCAATTTCTGAATTCCGTGACAAGCGATTCTATTTCGCGTAACATATTGAATAACAGGATCAGTATTAACTTGTTTGAAGGATTGAATAAATATGTGCCTTTTGGATTGAGTATATTTCTTGAGAATGATATCATCAGGGATGGCAATAATTCATGGAACCACATTGCAGATAGCTCCTGGAACAAACCTTATGCCACTGCATTAACCGAAATTTCAGGTTTGTCCCTGGATCAGCAGACCTTTGAAAATGCTCAGAATCTTTCAAATGAAACCTATGCAAATACGGCAATTGGAGGGAATCTGTTTCGTAAAAAAGGAGCGGTGTTGAATTTTGATGCGTTGGGGAAAGTTTACTTTCAGGGATATCGTTTGGGAGACTATACCCTCCGGGGAAAATTAAGTACAACGTTTGGTACACTTGATTCATTACTGTTCTGGGGAGAAGTTGATTTCTCCAGATCCACGCCGGATCGTTTTATGCAACATTATTATTCAAACCATTTCTGGTGGGATAATAACTTTGACGCACGATTCGAAGAAATTATTAAAGCAGGCATCGAATTCCCCA
>JBFHER010000108.1:0-11838 GCA_041584055.1 Bacteroidales bacterium | reverse complement strand
GGTCACCCACCACAAATGGCTTTCTGAACACAATAAAAAACCATCCGGCCAGATTTGTCAGAGGATCTCTCAGCGCAAATGCAAGCCCCGCAGAAAACAATCCTAAAAATGTGCCGAATTGTTTAAACGCAGATATCCAAATTGCAGAAATTATAAAAACGCCGACAAACGGAAAGGCAAGTGAAAGACTTCGCTTCCATTGATACCGTGTTTTAATATTATCTGTTTGTCTCCAAACGATACGTTGAATTATAACTTTCAACATCCAGAGAATAAAAACGACTACAAGGGAAAAGATAATTTTCGTTTGTGTATCCAGGGAAAGTCCCAAAGTTTCGCTTATAAAATCTTGTATCTCTTTCATTTAGAAAAAAATTAACATCAACTGAGCCGTCACATTAAAAAGCAGATGTAAGGTCAATTAAAGAAGAGAAAGTTACAAAAAAAATATGACTCATTTACTTTCCGGATATTTTTGTAGGTTGCAGCGAACCGCCCAAATACCTGTCTAGGTCAGCAAGGCGCCCAGAACAATTTATACTTTTGCCAAAAGTGGGATAAACAGGAAAGGCAAGTACATTCTGTTAAAGGATAGAACCATTATGCATGCCTTTATATTCGACGAATTAAGCACAATTGGGCCCCTTCAATGTATCTAAAATTTTTTTCTTTAGATTTATTGTTATATTTTTATCATTCCTAACCCTTTAAAAGGACTTACGTATGAATTTAAGAGCACACAACAGCCTGATATTTTTTATCGTAATATTATTATTGCAAATCTTGGTTCAGTTGCTAATGGAAACGGTTTCGAACAACGATTTTATACTTAGTGTTTGTATATCCTTTGCTGCTACGTTTGTTTTTTGCTTTTTTGACATTTCAAAAAAGGTCAATCAACTGATTAACAGAGAACGCAAAGCATAGCTTATTTAAAACAATCGTTGCTGTGATTCAGGGTTATTTTTGCGATAATCATCAATGATTTTGTTCAGAACTGGAATACAACGACCACAGCCAGTGCCCGCATAAGTCAGCTTTTTGATGTCTTCCAATTCTGCATTTGGATATTTCTTCAGCACTTGAAGAATTTTTGGTTCTGCAACAAAATGACATAGGCACACCATAGAACTTTTGTGCCGGTATGATTTTGCATGGCTCATTTTTTGTCTAATATAATTTGAGTTGTCGGCATCTTACCAATGCATTATAATACCTTCAATGATCTTATTTCCCATTCATAAAAATTAATCCTACAAGGACTTCTCCTTTATCAAAACGAATTTCTATTTTGTCGTTTTCTGCTTCATTTAGGGTTCCCATCCACCAATTGGTAAGTTGTAAATGATTCAGGGGATATTTCAATCCTCTTGAATCCAGGCGCGCATCATATTTATTGCCAAAGATTGAGATTTGTTGTCCCGTTTGAACAACAAGTCCCGATGACTTTATCAAAGGCAAATAAATGCCGTAGTCAGAAATCATTGTCACATCCAATTGTTTACAATATTCAAAAAGAAGTCCCATATTACCCAGGGTATGATCTTCTCTTTTCCCTGAAGCACCAAGAATGACCACCTGCTTAAAACCTTTTGTCAAAGCAAATCTAACAGCTTTGGTCAAATCATTTGTTTCCTGATCATGGACTTTCACAAGCCGATCCTTCAAAATGCTTTTTGATTGTTCAGACACCGAATCCAAATCTCCGATTACAATATCTGGTTTAAGTCCATACGACAACAATGCATCTGCAGCACCATCACATGCGATAGTAAATGTGGCCTTTCTCAAATATTCAAGCGGCGTTTCGTTTACAGGAAATCTGCCATCCGCAAGAATCACACAAGCGCCAGGCGCTGGTATTTTTTTATAAGCTAACAAGGGATATTCATTCTAATTTTAAACAATACCATCAAGCAACGTTCTGTTTTGATATTCACGACTCTTTTTCCACTGAAGAAAGCCAATTATAGCCAATCCGGTATAAAAAATAAAAAGCATGGCAGTTGGATATAATTCTTTCTCAATGTATAAAACAACAGAGATCGCATCTACAACAATCCACACTAGCCATTGTTCCAGAATCTTTCGGGCCAACATCCATGTTGCTGTAATGCTCATGGCCGTTGTAAGTGCATCCCAGTAAGGTACCGGAGAATCTGTATAATTATCAAGGGCAAATCCCAATGGATAATAAATTGCAGCACATATAACTGTTAACCAAAGGATCTGTTGTCCTGTCACCCGGCTAATCTTCAGGACCTCGTCATTTTTTTGCTTTCCCTTAATCCAAAAATACCAGCCATAAACACTTACAAATACATAGTAAAACTGCAGGCCCATATCGGCATAAAATTTTGCCTGAAAAAAGATAAAAATATAAAACACAGACGTAGCAATTCCTGTAGGCCAAAGGAGCACACTTTCCTTTATTTCGAAATAAAGGAATAGCAGCCCCAATAAAGCCCCAAGAATTTCTATATGGTTAGCAACAATCCAGTCCAAACGCTAAGTTTAAAATCTTAAAACTGCTTTAATTGCAAAATTGGTCCCTGCCTGAGGGAAATAGTATTTCCAGGTCATTTCTTCATTATCTTCAAGCCAATATCCGCCATATGCATTGTTGCTATATTGCGCATTGTAGATATTATTTACCATCAATTGAAAACCGAGCTTGGCTTTCCAAATATCAAATTCACCGATATCAGCGCGTACATTCATAAAGTGATAAGGATCAATTTTTCTGTCTTCACTGGATGTGTTGTCAAAATATTGTTTTCCTACATACTTATTAATAAGATGAACACTCAACCAGTCATTCGCTTTTAACGCGATATCACTTCCTGCAATAAAAGACGGAGAATATGAGATATTTGTTTTTCCTCGATATGCATCGATCACATCATCATAATAATCTTTTATCTTGTTATTGCTAAGCGTGGTGTTTGCTTCCCATGACACAAAATCCATCGGAACAATCTTCCAGGCAAACTCAATCCCGAGTCGGTAACTTTGATCAACATTTGTCATAACAGGATAACCAACACTATTTACGTATCCAGTATTTACCAATTGATCTTTATAAGACATGTAGTAAAAATTTGCACTAAAGGACGCTTTTTCCGCGGACCACACGACACCAGCTTCCGTATCAAAAAGTGTTTCGGGAGAAGGAAGAACATCTCCGTCATTTTTTGTGGCATCCTTTAAATCAGCGCGTGTTGGTTCTCTGTTGGCAATGGCAAAAGATCCATAAATTTTCACATCATCTATTTTATACGATATGCCGGCTTTTGGATTAAAGAATATCCAGTCATGGTTTTGATCAACATCTACGAGATCATCATCAGGGCCTTCCATTTCATACTGGATATTTCTCATTTGCAGATCACCAAAAACCCATAGGTTATCAAAAAATCTGTAATCCGCTTTAGCAAATGCGTTGATATCCTTCTTCACCCCTGTGTTACGATACCACTCAAGGTCTGTTTCCTGATTCCCTTCTCGCAACCATGTTACCAAACCGTAGTGGTCACCATCATAAAGTGTATAAGCAGTACCAAAGGCCAATCTGCTATATTCATTTTGATAATTTAAGGCTGCATTAAATCCGTAAAAAACATTATCAAGCCACTTCTGACGAATCAGATCTGTATTTGTACTCATGCCTTCAAAACCATAATCCAAAAGATCTTCTTCCGTTTTGTATTGCTGATAATATCCTTCTCCTGTGGTTGCATGCAATGCAAGATTCAAAGATAAGTTAGGTGTAAAACTATGGTTTCCCATCAATTGATAATGGTTCTGCCAGTAATTGTCCGTTTGGCCATCAAAATATTGGGTATTGCCTTCATCATCAGTATATTCTCCAGCAGGATTAAAGCGACGATCTGTATCAAGCATGTAATCAGGAACGCCCCACCATGTAATCCCGGTTTTCTCCTGTCCAATTAAGGCAACGGCTTTTAAAAGCGTATTTTTATTGCGCCATCCGGCGGATCCAAAAAAGGACTGATGATCGGTAAATCCCCGTTTGATGTAACCATCTGAGTTCAGCTTACTATAGCGAACATCAAGGTTAAATCCGCTTTTCAGCAGCCCGGTCCCTGCCATCACTGTATTTTTAAAAGTGGCGAACGAACCTCCCATTGATTGATATTCGAAGTAAGGTTTGTCGTCAACCCCAAGGGTTGAAAAATTTACAGAAGCACCAAAAGCAGCAGCCCCATTGCTGGAGGTACCGACCCCACGTTGCACCTGAATCCCTTCCACGGACGATGCAAAATCAGGCATATTTACCCAAAACACGCCCTGTGACTCACTGTCGTTTAACGGAACACCATTCATTGTCACATTAATTCTGGAGATATCTGTACCTCTGATTCTAAAGTTTGAATATCCAAATCCGGTTCCGTTTTCTGATGTTGAAACAATTGAAGGCATGGATTCCAATAACACAGGCAAATCAGATGCAACATTCTTTGCCTTCAACTCTTCTTTCTCCATGTTGGTATGGGCAAAGGGACTGTTGCTGCCAACCTTGATGGCGGAAACCAACAACTCATCCATTGTAAAAGGCGATGCTTTCAAGGCTATCATCACTTTTGGATTTTCACCCCTTTGTAAATCCACACGACCGATTACCTTTTCAAATCCTATAAAGGATACAATGTAATCATAAGTGCCAGGATTTGGCAACGAAATCTCAAACACGCCTTTTTCGTTCGCGACCGCTCCCCATGGGGTATTTTCAACTTGAACGGTGGCACCAAATACGGGTTTTAACGATTCATCCAGAATCGTTCCTCTAAAAACAGCATTCTCCTGACCAAACACGCCCGCAACAGCCAATACCAGAATGGTCAACACAAATAAATTCTTCATGAAAAATCACAATTTTTTAGTTATTAAAAATATGTGAAATGTGGGTTACTCAGATTCCCTGTACCAGCATTACCTGTATCAGGTTCTAAGGGTATGATCTCAGCCCGTAATATTAAGGCACCCCCATCACATTTTGTCGCTGCAAAGGTAATTGTTTATTTCAATTGCACAAAAAAAAGGATGGTGCATGAAGCAATCTTAAAAAAAAATGCAAAACAGCACATTCAGCATATAGGTATCGAAAATCATCACTTTAAAACATCATAACTACACAACAGAATCTAAAATGCAGAGAATTGGAAACTTCACAAAAAATCAGCATCATAAAATCCACACTAAAACGATGGATGCAATTTGTTAATCTTATTCATCCAAAATCTTTTTCAATTTCTCATTTATACTTTACCCTGGAGCAAATCCTTTATTCCATTTACAATCGCCATCAATTTATCCAAGGTGTTTTTTTAGTGGAAACAATAATTTTTTATCGTTTGTCCCATGCACGACTTAAACCTTTTATGCATACTCCAAAAATGTTTAATGATGGTTTTATATGTTGAAAATAAACAAGCGAGTTTACGCATCAAATCCATTTTTTAATACACTTAGCTTTTTATATATTTGCGTGCTTGATATCTACTAAAACGAAACATTGAATGTACGATTATATAAAAGGTGAGATTGCTAATTTAAATCCAACTTCTGTGGTCCTTGACAATCAAGGCATTGGTTATCATATTAACATATCCCTCAACACCTTTTCTTCTTTATCAGACAAACCAGAAAGCTTGCTTTATATTCATGAAATTATTCGTGAAGATACGCATGAACTCTTTGGATTTAACACACCACGGGAAAGGGAGGTTTTCAGACTTCTGATTTCCGTTTCAGGGATCGGTGCAAACACCGCGCGCATGATCTTATCATCTTTCTCCATCAAGGAGCTGGAAACAGTGCTTTCTACAGGAGATGTTAATTCTCTTAAAAGCGTAAAAGGCATTGGTTTAAAAACAGCACAGCGTGTAATTGTGGATCTGAAAGATAAGATTGGAGATTCATCAGGAAGTGCAGAAATTTTGCTTAATCAGGACAATACTATTCAGGAAGAAGCGTTATCAGCTTTAGTGATGCTTGGATTCACAAAAAGTGCTTCTGAAAAGGCACTGAAGAAAGTGTTATCGTCTACTCACCTCACCAAAGTAGAAGATATCATCAAGCAAACATTGAAATTTATGTAGGAGGGATAGAAACCAGTACCATCGGTGCCAAAATAACAATTGAATTGAGACTTAGTTTGTACAAAATATTACTCCTCCTTGCAGGAGCCTTTTTTTTCATACAGGGATATGCCCAAACGAATGCAACTGAAGCATTCCGAGATTCTACAAATAACAGATTCCCTGTGTCTAAAATGGCTGGCGATCCGTATTCTCCGGACAAAAGCAGTGCGATTGATCTGGAACATCCCGACAATTTTTCTCAGGAAACAGAATACGATGTTGAAACGGGCAACTACATTATCCGGAATAAGGTGGGAGACATGGAAATTGGGACCCCAACCCTCATGAACTTTGAGGAATACAAGAATTACGATATGCAGCGGTCGCTGCAATCCTTTTGGAATCAAAAATCGGATGAAGAGCGCCAACGGGAAGGCAAAGGCGGCCCCCTTGACATAAACATTGGTTTGGGAAAAGCCAGTGCTATTTTTGGCGAAGGCGGCATCTCCATTAAAACAACGGGATATGCAGAACTGTCTTTTGGTGTAAAAACCAATGAAATAGACAACCCGCATCTGGCTGAACGTCTGCGAAAAACAACAGTATTTGATTTCGATGAGAAAATTGTAATGAGCATTGCAGGCTCGGTTGGCGACAGGGTCAAGTTAAACATGGATTACAATACGGAGGCTACTTTCGATTTTGACAACACGATTAATCTTAATTTCGATGGAAAAGAAGATGATATCGTAAAGAAGGTTGAAGCAGGTAATGTTAGTCTGCCATTGAGCGGTTCTCTGATCAGAGGTAGTCAAAGCTTGTTTGGTTTTAAAACAGAATTACAGTTTGGAAAACTGAATGTGGCAGCCGTCTTTTCTCAACAGGAATCAGAAACAGAAAGCATGACCCTGAAAGGGGGAGCTTCCACAAGTGAATTTGAAATTGCTGCGGATGAATACGATGCCAACCGTCACTTTTTTCTGACACACTTCTTTAAAGAAAATTATGACGCGTGGATGAAGAATCTCCCCGTAATAGTTTCAGGGGTCACCATTAACCGGATTGAGGTATGGGTCACCAATAAGCGCGGAAATTTTGAGGATGCCAGAAACATCGTTGGTTTTATGGATCTTGCCGAACCAAGCGATATCGATAATTCAAAATGGACAAGCACTGGTCGCAGTCAATACCCTTCCAACAATGCAAATACCCTGTACAATGCAATGAGTACAACGTACAGTGGTATCCGTGATATCAGTCAGGTAACGGCAACCTTGTCTTCATTGAGCAATGAAGGATTCGTGGGTGGTGAAGATTATGAAAAAATCGAAAATGCCCGCCTGCTTTCATCAAATGAATATTACATCAACCGAAACCTGGGATATATTTCTTTAAAATCAGCTTTGAATGCAGATGAAGTATTGGCGGTATCGTTCGAATATACCTACCGGGGAAACGCTTACAAAGTGGGTGAATTTTCAACTGACAGCATTGTTCCACCAAAATCGCTGGTGCTTAAACTCCTGAAAGGAACCAACCTATCTCCCGAATTAAAAACATGGGATCTGATGATGAAAAACATCTATTCCTTAGGTGCATATCGGGTGAACAGGGATGATTTTAAATTCGACATTGTCTATCGTGATGACTCTGCAGGTGTAGAACTTAGCTATATTCCAGTGGGTAAGATCAGCGAGCAACGTTTGCTAAACGTGATGAATCTGGATAACCTGAATACGCTCAACGAAAAAGGACCGGACGGTCTGTTTGACTGGGTTGAAGGATATACGATTTTATCAGACAACGGCAAGATTATATTCCCGGTCAGGGAGCCATTTGGGGTTGCATTTCTGCATAAAAAAATGGGACTTAATGAGTCAGACAGTGCCACGGCAAAAGCTTACGCCTTTGAAGAGCTGTACCGCAACACTTTAACTGTTGCCCAGCAAACGGCAGAAAAAAACAAATTCCGCATGGTTGGAGATTACAAATCTGCTTCCGGTTCAGAAATAAAACTGAATGCAATAAACATCCCCCGTGGATCGGTAAAAGTAACGGCAGGAGGACGCACCCTTGTAGAAAACGTGGATTACACTGTTGATTACGCATCCGGATATTTAAAGATCTTAAATCAACCACTTCTCGAATCAGGTGCTTCCATACAGGTCTCCATGGAAAACCAGGCCCTGTTTAGCCTTCAGAAGAAAACGATGGTCGGTACCAATCTTAACTATCGTTTCAACGATGATTTTGAAATCGGTGGAACATTGATGCATCTATACGAAAGGCCTTTAACTCAAAAAGTAACCATGGGTGAAGATCCCATTTCCAACACCATTTGGGGAATGCATGGTGCATTTAAGAAAGAGGTCCCCTTCATAACAAAAATGGTTGACAATCTCCCGTTTATAGATACCAAAGCACCTTCTTCTGTTTCTTTGAATGCCGAAGTGGCACAATTAATTCCCGGCCATTCCAATGTGATTGGAGGTGGAGGTTCTGCCTATCTGGATGATTTTGAAGCCACAAAAATAGGAATCGACATTCGCCATTTCTTTTCATGGAAGCTGGCAAGTGTTCCCCAGGAGTTTGATGAGGCAGATTACAGTAACGATCTGCGATATGGTATGAATCGTTCAAAAATTGCCTGGTACCAGATCGACCGCATGTTTCAGGAAGAAACGAGTTTAATGCCGACACACATTAAAAATGACGTGGAAGAACGCTCAAATCACTATACCCGATCGGTGAATCAACGCAACCTTTTCCCAAATAAAGACAATGCATATGGAGAATCAACATTGATTCCAGTGTTAAACATCTCCTATTATCCAACAGAAAAAGGACCTTACAACTACGATACAGACATTAACACACAAACCGGAGAGCTGAACAAGCCGGAAGATCGTTGGGGAGGAATCATGCGCAAAGTAGAGACCAACGATTTTGAGCAGGCCAACATTGAGTATCTGGAGTTTTGGGTAATGGATCCGTTCATCTATGACAAAGACAATCCCAACGCAGGTGGTGAACTGGTGTTTAACCTTGGAAATATATCTGAAGACATCCTGAAGGATGGACGTAAAAGTTTTGAAAACGGACTCCCTGTTTCTGAAGCAAAAACGGAAGTTGAAAAAACAGTCTGGGGATATGTGCCAACAAAACAATCCATGGTTGCTGCATTTGACAATAATGAGGAAAGTCGTAAATACCAGGATGTTGGTTTGGATGGCTTAAGCAATGAAGAAGAAGCAACTTTTGAATCATTCACAACTTACATGCAATTTGTAAGTCAGTTCGCCAACAGTACCAATCCGTATTTAAAAAGCTTATATGATGACCCTTCTCAGGATGATTATCATTACTTCAGAGGAACGGATTATGATGATGAGGAGGTTGGAATCCTGGGCCGTTACAAAAATTACAACAACCTCGAAAACAACTCTCCGGTTGACATTCAATCTCAGGAGTCCTACCCAACCACAGGCTCCACCCGTCCTGATGCGGAAGACATCAATCAGGACAATACCTTGAGTGAAAATGAAAGTTACTATATTTATAAAGTCAATCTCCGACCTGATAAAATGGAAGTTGGAAACAACTACATTACCGATGTTCGGGTGGAAAGCAAAAAACTTGAAAATGGGAATGAGGACTCTGTAAAATGGTATCAGTTTAAAATTCCCGTACACAATCCCGATTCTGTGCGTGGATCAATCAGCGACTTTAAATCCATCCGCTTTATCCGGATGTACCTTTCCGAGTTTAAAATACCGGTGCACCTACGTTTTGCATCACTTGAGTTTGTGCGTGGAGAATGGCGCAGATATACCCAGCCAATCGACATTTCCACCTACAGAACCGAAGGAAATCTTGATATCGGCGCTGTTAACATCGAAGAGAACAGTGATAAAACCCCTGTCAACTACATCCTTCCCCCTGAAGTTACCCGTGTGATAGATCCGGGCCAACCTCAATTGCGTGAATTAAACGAACAGGCAATGGTACTGAAAGTGAACAAGCTGGCCCCCGGCGACGCACGTGCTGCATACAAAAATCTGGACATGGATTTGCGACAATTTAAACGTCTGCAAATGTGGGTTCATGCTGAAGAATTCGCACAGGACATTGAAGGCTGGACAGAACTGGATGATGGAGATCTTTCTGTGTTTATTCGTTTGGGGAGCGATTATAAAAATAACTACTACGAATATGAGATTCCTTTGTATCTTACTTCTCACTATTCGCATTACGACGACACAAAAGAGCAGGACAGATATGCCGTATGGCCGGCAGAAAACGAGTTTGACTTCGCCATGGAACTTCTCACCGATCTCAAGTTAAAACGAAACAGAGAAAAACGTCAATCAAACTCTTCTGTTACTTATGCGGAAGAATACACCCAGATTGTTGCTGATAAACCGGAGCATAAAATTACAGTGAAGGGTAATCCCACCCTATCAAGTGTGCGTACAATTATGATCGGTGTGCGCAATAAACTCCAGCGCAGCAATGAAGTGCGTTCCGGTGAAATATGGGTCAACGAATTGCGATTGACTGATTTTGACGAAGATGGTGGCTGGGCCGGACTAGCCAGTGCATCTGTTACACTGGCTGACCTGGGGCGTGTTAATATGGCCGGTAGTTTCAGTACAGCCGGATTTGGAGGTCTGGAGGAAAAGCTGATGGAGCGGCAACTGGAAGATATGAGTAACTTTGATGTGTCAACCAATCTGCAGCTTGGTAAATTTTTCCCTGAAAAGGCCCAGGTAAGTCTTCCCGTATATTATGCATATTCACAAGACAGAATAAGTCCTAAATACAATCCCATTGATGAAGACATAGTACTTCAGGACGCCATTGACAACGCAGAAACACAAACACTTAAGGATTCCATTAAATCTGCGTCGCAGGATCTCACCATTCGTAAAAGCTTCAGCATTTCAAATATACGAATAGGAAACGGTGGAGATAAAAAACAATTTTTTGATGTCAATAACTTTGGGGCAAACTATTCTTATAACGAAACAGATCGTCAAAACCCAACAACAGAACGTGATATGGACAAACAATTCAGGGGTGGTCTGACATACAATTATTCCTTTAGTCCCAAACCCTTTGAACCATTCCGAAAGGTGAAATTCCTCGAGAATCAACATTTGGCCCTCATCCGTGACTTTAACCTCTTTTATCTGCCGGAGCAGATCGGTTTTAAAACAGACATGAACAGAAATTATTCTGAATTAAAGCTGAGAGACATCAGCAATACCGGGTTTGACATACCTGTGTCTGTACGAAAAGATTGGTTCTGGAATACAACCTTTGATTTCAGATATAAGCTGGCAAATTCTTTAAGCATGGACTTTTCTGCCCAATCCAATGCGATCATTGACGAGCCCACTTACAGTCGGGATGCGGATGGTAATTATACCGATAAGATCCTCATTTTAAATAAGGAGCTCTATGCTTCTGATTATGAACTATGGAAGGATGAAGTTAACGCCAGCATTCGATCCTGGGGACGCCCTGCCTTGTATCATCAACAGTTTAATGCACGATACGATGTTCCATTTAGCAAATTCCCTGTTTTAAACTGGCTTTCTGCGGATGGTTCTTACAGTGCAACTTACGATTGGGAAATGGGCGCTGAACCTTATGTGGATGACTCCACCGGTCTGGAAGTTGAACTTGGGAATGTGATTCGAAATAACAGAAACATTCAGCTCAATGCCAG
>JBFHER010000107.1:0-11939 GCA_041584055.1 Bacteroidales bacterium | reverse complement strand
TTTTGAATGTATCGCCATGGACCCTGATTTTCAGGCTCTTCCTGAACCCACAGGTGTAAAATGGCGTTCTTGTATTTGGCAATAATTGCTTTGACTTTAGCATCTGGGAATGGGTGGAGCTGTTCCAATCGAATCAATGCCACATCTCGGGCATTGAGTGCTTCTTTTCTTTCCAGTAAATCGTAGTAGACTTTGCCCGAACAGAAAACCACACGTTTTACCTCGTCTGTATCAGTATTTTCATCATCAATCACAGGCATAAACTGACCCTGCGACAAATCTTGCAGCGTTGCATAAACTTTTGCATGTCTTAACAGGCTCTTTGGTGTGAACACAACCATTGGAATTCTGAAGTCCCTGTGGTTTTGCTGACGCAGTGCATGAAATAAATTTGCAGGATTGGTGAAATTCATAATCTGCATGTTGTTTCTTGCCGCAAGTGACAGAAAACGTTCAATGCGCGCACTGGAATGCTCCGGTCCCTGACCTTCGAACCCGTGAGGTAAGTACAAAACAAGTCCGTTCATGGTGCCCCATTTTTCCTCGGCAGAACTGATGAACTGGTCGATGATGACCTGGGCTACGTTATGGAAATCTCCAAATTGAGCCTCCCAAATCGTCAAAGTGTTGGGCGATGCAAGTGCATAACCATATTCAAAACCCATCACGCCATATTCAGAAAGAGGGGAGTTAAATACAGAAAAAACACCCCCTTTCTTCCCGATGTTTGAAAACAGTTTATGACGTCCTTCCAGATTGTCGTAGGTGACTTCCGCATGCCTGTGTGCAAAGGTGCCACGAACTGCATCCTGTCCACTCAAACGGACACCAATGCCTTCTTCTGTAAGGGATCCATAAGCCAGAAGCTCCGTCAGTCCCCAGTCTAAATGATTGTCTTTGATCATCTTTTTTCGATCTTCCACAATCTTAATCGCCTTCTTAAAGAATGGCTTGTCTTTTGGAAGGTCTGTTAATCGTTTGGCAATATCCTTTAGAATGGCTTCAGAAACTCCTGTTTTTGGGGAATCTAAAAAGTCTTCATCTTTTGCATGCCTGAAGCCTTTCCACGTTTTCGGCAGAAATTGGCGAATATTCAGTTTCTTTGACTGACGCGCTAACTCCAGTTTTTCTTCAAGTTTATCATTAAACTCCCGATTTAGTTTGTCCAGGGTTTCCTGATCTATTGTACCTTCTTCAATGAGTCGCTTGCCATAGATATCTCTTGGATTGGGATGATTCTCAATTATTTTGTAAAGAACGGGTTGGGTAAATCGTGGCTCATCTCCCTCGTTATGACCGAATTTACGATATGACAGGATGTCGATAAAAACATCTGAGTCAAACTTCTGTCGAAACTCCATCGCCAGTTGTGCCACATAGACCATGGCCTCTACATCATCTCCGTTGACATGGAAGACAGGTGCCCTGTTTACCTTGGCAATGTCGGTGCAATAGGTGCTCGATCTGGCTTCAAGATAGCCCGTTGTAAATCCAACCTGATTATTAATCACAATGTGCACCGTGCCTCCACTTCTGTACCCTGGCAGCTGAGACATTTGAACGGTCTCATAAACCACACCCTGGCCGGCAATCGCAGCATCTCCGTGAATAACAATGGGTACAACAGCACTTACCTTGCCATCATAATTATGTTCAGCCTTAGCCCGTGCGATTCCGTTGGTAATTGGCATCACTGTTTCAAGATGCGACGGATTGGGAACAAGGTTGAGACGAACATCGTGGTTGGCAAGCTTGGTGTCGTTTCCATATCCCAAATGGTATTTTACATCTCCCAACGAAATGTGCTCTTCATATTCGTCACCTTCAAATTCTCTGAAAATATCTTCATAAGGTTTTTGAAGTACATTGCCCAATACGTTTAGTCTTCCTCGATGAGCCATTCCTATCACGTACTCCTTAACACCCATTTCAGCCCCTCGTATTCCCAGGGCAGTGATGGCTGGGATCAAAACTTCAGATCCTTCCAAAGAAAACCGCTTTTCGCCAATGAATTTTTTATGAATAAACTGTTCAAAATTAACGGCCTTCATCAACTGCTTATAAAAAGCCGTTTTCTGACGATTTGAAAACACAATCGTGTTTTTTGTGGATTCCATTTTGTTTTGCAGCCATTCAACCACTTCCGGGTGACGCATGTACAGGTATTCAATGCCAATGGATTTACAATAAGTCGCCTTAAGATGATCCAAAATGGTTTTTAAACTTGCTTTACCTAAGCCAATGTTATGCCCGGCCTCAAACTCAGTGTTTAAATCCTGCTCCGTTAAACCAAAGTTTTCGATGTCAAGTGTGGGAAAGTATTTTCTCCTGTTTCGAACAGGATTGGTTGCCGTGAACAAATGTCCCCGTTGACGATAGGCCTGTATCAGTTTTACGACCTGAAATTCTTTTTGATTAATTGGTGCGCTATCTTCTGTCTTATCCTTTTCATCAAAATTGCTTAGGGCAAAATCAAAACCTTTGAAAAAAGCATGCCAGGATACATCAATGCTCTCGGGGTTTTTGCTGTATTGCTCATAAAGTGTTTCAATTGAATTGATATCGTTGTTCGCAATCCAATCGAATAAGTCCTTATTTTTCGACATGTTGTGAGATCTTTTGTTCTATAAACAATGAATTCATTTAAATGTTTTTTTTGAATGCATATTTTAGCAAAGATATTTACTTTTTTAAATGTTTGTTTAAAGGTTTGATACTTTGCTTTTTTATCCTGTTGCAAATGTGTTGATAAATGTGTGAAAAAAAACTGATTGAATAAAACAATTTTAATCTTAAAGTGCTAAATTTGAATTCCAGTATGCCTGATCAACTGAAGCGAAAAAAAAATGAACAAGATGGAATGATTAAAAGCCTTCCATGCCTGTTTGTTTTTATTGTTTTTAGGCATTTTTTTAAAGACACACACTTAATTAGATAGAAACCAATATTCATACCGAATATTGGTTTTTTTTTGTTTGACACACTAAATGTTACATGAATGAAAAACTCAAGTTTGGTTTCCATCAGCGATTATTCAAAAGAAGAGATTCTGAGAATTGTTGAACTGGCAGCTTATTTTGAAAAAAATCCAAACCAAAATCTTTTAGGAGATAAGGTTGTTGCTACCTTGTTTTTTGAACCCTCAACCCGAACTCGCTTAAGCTTTGAAACAGCTATTAATCGCCTTGGAGGAAGGGTGATCGGATTTACTGATTCACGCTCATCAAGTACCTCAAAGGGTGAAACCTTGAAAGACACGATTAAAATGGTGAGTAACTATGCTGATTTGATTGTAATGCGACATCCCCTGGAAGGAAGTGCAAAGTTTGCATCAGAACAATCCAGAGTGCCGGTTATCAATGCCGGGGATGGCGCCAATCAACATCCAACACAAACCATGCTTGACCTGTATTCAATCATGAAAACCCAGGGACGTCTTGAAAACATCAATCTATTCATGGTGGGTGATTTAAAATATGGTAGAACGGTTCACTCTTTGTTGATGGCCATGGCTCATTTTAATACCATATTTAATTTTATTGCACCCGATGAGTTGCTGATGCCAAAGGAATACAAGCGCTTTCTAAATTCAAAAGGATTGCGGTATTTTGAGCATTTGGAGTTCACTAACATCATCTCGGAAGCTGATATCATTTATATGACCAGGGTCCAGGAGGAACGGTTTACCGATCCGATAGAGTACGAAAAGGTAAAAAATACCTATATTTTACGACGTGCCATGTTGAAAGGAACCAGGGACAACTTGCGGGTATTGCATCCTCTGCCACGGGTGAATGAGATACACGAAGATGTTGACAGCAGTGAAAAAGCATATTATTTCCAACAGGCGGAGAATGGTGTTTATGCAAGAATGGCAATCATTGCGCATTCTCTTGGTTTAATTTAAACGTTACGAAAAATGGTAAAGAAAGAATTGAATGTAAGTGCGCTTGTAAACGGCACAGTTATCGATCATATTCCTGCAAATAGTTTGTTTAAGGTTATTTCTATTTTAGGCCTGGATAAGGTGGATACCATGATTACTTTTGGTACTAACCTTGAAAGCAACCGCCTTGGACATAAGGGGATCATTAAAATTGCAGATATACAATTTAAACAAGACGACATTAATAAAATCGCCCTGGTTGCACCCGATGCAAAATTGAATACCATCAAAGATTATCAGGTGGTTGAAAAACATGTTGTTCAGTTACCGGATGAAATAATAGGAATTGTGAAGTGCATGAACCCGGCATGCATAACAAATCATCAAAAAATTACCACCCGGTTTTATGTGACAGATAAAAAAGCTGTGGATTTAAAGTGTCATTATTGTGAGAAAATAACGGATCAGGAGAATTTGAAAATTATTCAGTAGTAAAAATTGGATTTTTCTTTCATCGATTTAACTTTGTTTCCGAAAAAGCAATTGAAATTATGGGGAAAGTTAATTGGAAGCCTGGCACGATGATATATCCATTGCCTGCGGTAATGGTGAGCTGCGGTGCATCACCTGAATATTATAACATAATGACTGTGTCCTGGACGGGCACGCTTTGTACAAATCCGGCCATGTGTTATATTTCTGTGCGTCCTGAACGCCATTCATATGAGTTGTTGGTTAAAAACATGGAGTTTGTGATTAACCTGACAACAGAGGATATGGCAAGGGCAACGGATTGGTGTGGTGTTCGGAGTGGAAAGGAGTACAACAAGTTTAAAGAGATGGGATTAACACCAGGGAAAGCTACCATTGTGAAGGCTCCAACGGTTGAAGAATCACCTTTAAGCATTGAGTGCAAAGTGAAGGATATTGTGAGTTTGGGATCGCATGATATGTTTATAGCAGAGGTTGTGAATGTAATAGCAGATGACAAATACCTTGACACAGAAACAGGTGCATTTAAACTGTCAAAAGCAAACCTTATTGCATATTCCCATGGTCATTATTATCAATTGGGTGAGATGATAGGAAAATTTGGATTCTCTGTTAAGAAGAAAAAATAGAAGAACCGTATTGTATGCGAAAGGTCCGTAAGTGTTGTCTTATGGACCTTTATAATTCGCCTTTTTTCTCTTTTGTTGAGAGTAAACCGCAGGCTGCAAAAATATCTTCCCCCCGAGACGCTCGAATGGTGGTAGGAATGCCTTTGTTTGTAAGACGATCTCTGAAATCAACAATGTCCTTGTAATCAGTTCCAAGCAGTGGTGTGTCAGGGATGGGATGGAAGCGTATTAAATTGAGACGACATTTTAAACCTTCCAGAAGCCTTGCAAGTTCTTTAACATGCGCCGGGCCATCGTTGATTCCTTTGAACATTATGTATTCAAAGGATACGCGACGCTGTCTGCCAAAATCAAAATTTTTGAGTGCCTGAACAACTTTCTCAATGGAGTACACACTTTGTATTGGCATCAATTCTTTGCGTTCCTGATCAAATGGTGTGTGAAGACTGATCGCAAGATGACATTCACTCTCCTCCAGAAATCGTTTCATCGCCGGGATTATTCCAATAGAAGAAACAGTGATCCGTCGGGGACTAAGTCCAAACCCCCATTCAGCAGTTAAAATATCCAGACTTTTAAGCACATTGTCAAGGTTGTCGAAGGGTTCTCCCATGCCCATGTAAACAATGTTTGACAGCGACTTCCATTCATCAATGCTCCGAAATTGATTTATGATTTCTCCGGCGCTCAGGTTGCCCTGAAATCCTTGTTTGCCCGTCATGCAAAACAAACATCCCATTTTGCACCCCACCTGAGAGGATACGCAAACCGTCTTTCGGTCCGAATCAGGGATCATGGCCGTCTCTATGAATTTTTTATCAATAGTTGGAAAGAGGTATTTTTTTGTGCCATCAATGCTTTCCTGAACTTTCACTGGTGCTGATAGTCCTATTTCATACTTTTCAGAAAGCGCAGCTCTCGCTTTTATTGAAATGTTGGTCATTTCTTCAATCGATGAAATGCCTTTCGAATAGAGCCAGTCCGCAATTTGCTTTCCGGTAAACTTAGGGAGCCCCAATGCAAGACTTAATTCTTGTAATTCTTTAAGTGTTTTCCCAAATAATTTTTCCTTGCTCATGCATTAAAAATTAAAAGTAGATCTCGGAAACAATGTTTTGATACGAGATACCTCTTGAAATTAAAAGGTCCCTTACTTCAATAACCATGTCCGGATTGCCGCAAAGATAATATTTCACATCCTTTGGAAGTACTTTTATCTTTGATAAATATGAACTGACACGTCCGTGGAAATCACCTGAATTACTGCGCGATGCACACTGAATATAATTTTTCCCAAGGGTTTTTCTAAGCGCTTCCGAAAAATAAAAACCATCAGAAGTTTTTTCACCATGAATCAACTTTTTATTTTTAGAGAAACCCGAACGCATCATTGAATAATAAGGGGCAATGCCGGTTCCTGTAGCGATGAGCCAAGCAGGCTCATCAGTTCCCAAAAATGTTCCGTGAGGTTCGTCCAGAAGGATGTCGTCACCGGCCTTTAATTTAGAGAGATAGGGTGTTAATTCTCCCTGTTTTCGAACATTAAATAAGATTTGTGCATGCGCATCATCCGGCGCTGAACATAGGGAATATAACCTTGGGGCAATTTCTTCGGTGGTGGTCAGCCCAATTACCTGACCGGCCTTAAAACTAAATGTCCTTGGGAACGTAAGGATAAAAACATCCCTGGCCACCATTATTTTTGAGATCAACTTGACGCAATTCATCATTTCATATTTAAACAACAATAAAACAGTCTTTTCGCATGAATGTTCGCATTATTTTATGGCAGAGGGAAGTGTTTCAAAACAAAAATAACGAACATATGATTGAAAAATGTGTTAAATAAATTGTTTTTATGAGCATATTCTCATTACTTTGTCGTGTAAAAAAATAGTCATGCGTAGAAAAACGCCTCGTAAAATTGTTAAACCTCCATTGTTTACAGGATATCGTCCTTACGGACATTCGAAAGCAAGGGTGGAAGATGTGGAGATGCTCTATGAAGAGTATGAATCCATAAAGCTTGCTGACTATGACCTGATGACACATTTGGAAGCGTCACAACTGATGGGGATTTCCAGGGCTACTTTTGCACGAATTTATGAAAGTGCAAGGCGGAAGATTGCTAAGATCCTTGTTGAGGGAAAAGGATTGAAAACAGTTTTTGGAAATGCGGATTTGGATGAGGATTGGTATTTGTGCCATGAATGCAAGGCCAGGTTTACTGTTCCGGTGCGTCACAGTAAGCAGGAGTGTGCCATTTGCAGGTCAGAGAACATAGAATCTTTAAAAACAATATAAACTAAATAAGAGAGATATGAAGGTCGTAATTACGTCATCAGGGAATGCTGTATCAAGTACATTTGATTTGCGGTTTGGAAGAGCTGCCTGGTTCTGCTTATATGATGATGAAACCGGAGCAACGGAATTTATAGAGAATCATGATAAGGATGGACAGGGTGGTGTTGGTTCGAAGGTATCACAGATGTTAATCGACAAAGGGGTTGAAAAAATAATATCCGGTGATTTCGGCCCAAAAGCAAAGACCTTGCTTGCAAAATTCAATGTGCAGATGGTGGTGATTCAGGATGATACCAGGACCATTTCTGAGATATTGGATGCTATGAAGTAGATTTTTAATGTTAGGTGGTCGTTAGATAAGAACGAATTTGTATTCTGGTTTCTTCAATCCTGTGCATTCAGGTGCCGGAACACTTTTTCGATAAGGATTTTGAAATGAAGTCTATTTAAGTAACGCAATCAGTTTTTTAGTATTAATCAATTAAATTTAAAATCATGCCAGGATTAAACAGAAGAGGTCCGGAAAACGAAGGACCTAGAACAGGAAGAGCCATGGGTAAATGCAATCCCGGGGCAGGGAATGAGTCAGATTCAGAAGAAATGGGTCGTGGACGAAGAATGATGGGCGCCGGTAGAGGGCGTGGACGAAGAAATCGTTTTGGCGGTGGTGCAGGCCGCGGACGTGGAAATAATTCAAACAACTAATCAGTATGGAGATATTAAAGCAAAAGCTGGCTATTCCTACGAGTAATGGGGTGCTGGATGCACATTTTGGGCATTGTAAGCAGTTTACATTGATAAGTATTGTCGCAAACAAGGTGTTGGAAACAAAGGTGATAGATGCGCCGCCACATGAGCCGAATCTCTTGCCAGGTTTTTTAGCTGAACTGGATGTGACAGATGTCATTGCTGGCGGCATGGGACAGAAAGCAATCCATCAATTTAATTCCTTAGGAGTGAATGTGATGGTAGGTGCTCCGGAGAAAGCTCCTGCTGATTTGGCAAAAGCCTTTGTAGATGGCACCATAACCTATACAGGTAATTACTGTAATCACTAGTGATGCGGGAGGAGTGCAAGCAGTGCCATCATGAAACCATCAATGGTCTGATTCATAAATTTGATGTGTCGCTTGATGTCGCTGAAGCTTTTAGAGAGCACGCAAATCGGATTTTTAATCAGGATACAAAGCTCTCCAATCCGATGGTGGCAACCTTGGTTCAAAGGCTCGCAAAAGAACAATTGAACCAGGGAAACCTCTACCATCAGGAAAAGTCCAGGGCAAACCGGATGGTGTATAGCCAATATCAAAACTGGCGTCAACGCGTCCGGCTTCATGACAACCCATTTGCTCTTGCTGCAAAACTGGCCGTTGTGGGAAATATCATTGATTATGGTGCCCATACGGTGCCGGATGATATCCCTGAAGCAATCGAACAGCTTGTTAATAAGTCGCTTAAGATAGATCAAAGAACCTTGTTGCAGGAGCGCATTAAAAATGCGAAAAACATCCTCTACCTTGGTGATAATGCAGGAGAAATAGTTTTTGATAAATTACTCATTCAACATTTGCATCATGATAATGTAACATTTGTTGTGCGTGGTAAACCTGTTTTAAATGATGCGACACTTGAGGATGCCCGTCAGATTGGAATGGAAGATGTTTGTGAAATTATTGAGAATGGATCTGATGCGCCATCCACTCTTTTAAATGAATGTTCACAAGCTTTTAATGACGCATTTGAAAAGGCAGACCTCATCATCGCGAAAGGAATGGGAAACTTTGAAGGTTTGATGCATCAATCAGATCCGAGAATATTTTTTCTGCTCATGGCAAAATGCAATCCCATTGCAAAGTTACTGGGCGTTTCAAGAGGAGATATGGTGATTACTCAATTTTTGTAAAAATGGCATATAAAATTGCAATTGCAAGCGGAAAAGGCGGAACAGGAAAAACAACGGTTGCGGTTAATTTATTTCATCAACTGGCGAAGAAGGGTGTACAAACATTATTGGTGGATTGTGATGTTGAAGAACCCAATGCAGGATTATTTCTGAATGATAAACAGGAGCGGTTCTCTGAAAAGGTCTGTCAGTGGATTCCTGAAATTGATGAGAATCAGTGTACTTTTTGTGGTCGATGCCAGGATTGGTGCGAATTTAACGCCATTGTAATTATTCCTTCAAAACAATTTGTTCAGGTTGATGAATCCCTGTGTCATTCATGTGGCGCCTGTTCTGTAGCATGTAAGGACAACGCTATAAAGGAAAAAGCAAGCGAAATAGGATGCATCAGCGTTTATGATACTGGTTTTGGTGAGGGTTTGTATGAAGGAAGACTAAAGGTGGGGTCATCCATGCAGACAATGATGATTAAAGAACTTAAGAAAAGTCTTAAAGGAAAAGCAGATATAATAATTTTTGACTCCCCACCCGGGACCAGTTGTCAGGTGGTTGAAACAGTCTCTGATTGCGATTATGTTGTACTGGTTGCTGAGCCAACGCCTTTCGGTCTGCACGATTTGAAATTGATGGTGGTTCTATTGCAACAAATGAAAAAGTCTTTTGGGGTTGTTATAAACAAAGCAGGATTGGGAGATGATAAAATCTATGCTTTTTTAAAGAAAGAAGGGATTGAAACTCTTTCCGAAATTCCATTTGACAGGTCCTTTGCATCCAACTATGCCAAAGGTGATTTTTTAAACGATCAGGCTTCTGAAATTCAATCAGCCATTCACATTTTGGCAGAACAGGTAGAAACAAAAACAGCATGCGGGAAATTACAGTATTAAGCGGAAAGGGAGGCACCGGGAAAACAACCATAACTGCATCTTTGGCATCTTTGGCCGACAATGCTGTGTTATGTGATAATGATGTTGATGCATCTGATCTTCATCTGATTCTGGATCCCAGCATCAAAGAGACTCATGTTTTTGAAGGGGCATGGCTGGCCAAGATTGATGAAAGTAAATGCATCAATTGTGGCATTTGTGCTGATGCCTGCAGGTATGATGCAATTGATTTCAGTGTTGAGACTGGTTATCATATCAATGAACTTAAATGCGAAGGATGTCGCTTGTGTGAACGAATTTGTCCGCATGAAGCAATCCGGTCTGAGCAAAGCTTAAAGAACAGCTGGTATTTGTCGGAAACAAGATTTGGTACAATGATACATGCTAATCTGGCACCCGGGGAAGAAAATTCTGGAAAGCTGGTAAGCCTGATCCGGCAGAATGCCAGAAAAACTGCGGATATGCATCACAATGCGTTTTTGATAAATGATGGCCCTCCCGGTATTGGTTGTTCAACCATCGCATCGGTGACTGGAGCGGATGCGGTACTTCTGGTTATTGAGCCTACTTTGTCAGGATTGCATGACGTGAAGCGTCTGAATGAATTGGTTACATCCTTTAATATTCCACAATTTGCTGTGATTAATAAATTTGATATCAATCCCGAAGTAACCCGGGAAGTTATAGCTTATTTGAAAGAGAAGAATATTCCTTTGCTGGGAGAAATTCCTTTCGATCCGCAAGTCGTAAAATCAATGCTTTCTGGGAAGAGTATCATTGAATATGAGCCTAATTCAAGGCTTGCATCCCTTTTACGTGATACATGGGACCGGTTGCGAATTCATTTGGATAAAAAATGATCAAAATGATAAATCTTAGGCACATCGGCCTGCAAGTACATACAAACGATGTAAATGCGTTTTATATTGATATCTTGAATGGAAAACTGGAAGGCAACCATAAGATTAAGGAAGAACAAGGTGCACGCTTGTTTGCAATACGCAAATCTGTAATTATTAAGTATTTAAAAATAGGGAACACCGTGTTTGAGCTTTTCCTTTATGATCAGACAAATGCCCCTTCTTTTCATCATATTTGTCTCGAAACTGCACATCCGGAACTTATATTCAAAAAGGCTGTAGAAAGGGGATTTGATGGTCGCAGTATGCGGGGTGGAGAAAAAATTACATATTTTATTAAGGACCATTCAGGAAATACATTCGAATTAAAACCAAAGGTATAGTCATGGTTTTTAAGTGGAAACAAAATCAAATTAACCTGATCATTGATGGCATAATGATGTTGGTGATGATGGTCATTGCCGGCATTGGGCTGATGATGAAGTATATTTTAGTGGCAGGATATAAAACTGAAGAAGTGTACGGACATCATGTGGATCTGTTTTTTGCAGGTATGGATCGTCATGAATGGGGCACGATTCACTTATGGCTCAGCTACAGTTTACTTGCCTTGCTTATATTGCACATTGTTCTGCACTGGAAGCTGGTGACAGGCATCTGGCTGCGTATGATCAGGAATAAATATCTGCGTCTCACGCTGGTTGCTTTATTTTCTGTACTATGCCTTTTTGCACTGTTTGGGCCACTGTTTGTTACTCCGGCAATACATGAAAAAACAAACAATTCATCTCAACATGGTCATTTTAAAGATCAAATTGGTATCTTTGATAGTATTATTCCTCAGTTGAAGCATGAAGATTCGGCTGTGCATCATGTGCAAACATCGGTGGTTGCGGGTTATATGACATTGACAGAAGTTGCGAAAAAGAACAATGTGCCGCTAGCATCGCTACTTGAATTTTTAAACATTCCTGAAAA
>JBFHER010000106.1:0-11968 GCA_041584055.1 Bacteroidales bacterium | reverse complement strand
GAACGCCGTACAACAACAACAAACCCGAAGGTGCCAATAATCAAGCCCAAACCACCAAGTATCAGAAAAATTGAGAGGTAAGTATTCTCCACCGATTTAAATGTAGCCAAACGCTGAGCGGCTTCGGTCATTTCCCATCCGTAATCCCGGAACAGTTGTTGCAAATCATCAGCCACCTGTTCTTTTGTATCATTTTCTGCATCTATCAGAAAAAAACTGGCCCCGCTTGAAGATGTAAAGTTTTTCAGAAAAGCTTCTTCAGAAATGATGATATAACCCTGAAAAACGGATGCTTTAAGACCTCCGATGAGTTTTATAAGCAGTGTTTCACCCAGTGCGTTTTTGTATTGCAATGTATCCCCTACCTTTTTGCCAAGCCCCCACTGAATAACCGTTTGATCTGCAATGGCAGGAATAACGCTTCCCAGATCTGTGTTAAGCGAAAGCCACGGGTTCTCTTTGTCTAACTCATCGGTAAATGTCGTAAAAGAGAATCGCCCCTGAAGATCATTCGGGTTTACACCAAGAATTGCCGGTTGTGAAATACGGTTCAAATTTAAACAGGATGCATCATCCCCCTCCGCCACACGGAAGGAAACCGTATTAAAAGAATCCTGAATTGCTTCCTGTTTTCGCCAGTTAGCATTGTTCATATCCTGCAAAACAGGCATGGTAGATTGTGCCACATACTGATATCCGCCTGTACCACTTGATTTTAAATGTGCCGATTGAAACAGGTCTTTCCTGTTGGCACCCGTTGATACCACCAAAAATGCACCAATGGCCAATAAGGTTATCTGAGTCATGCTGCGACTGGTATTATAAGCTCTGTTTCTGGAAGCCAAATCTTTCAAGGCGAAGGCTCTGTATTTTTTTCGGCCATTTCCCGTTAAGAACTGATAAAACAGGATTAAAAACAAGATCAGCAACAATCCTCCAACCACAAAAAAAGAACCCGCATTCACCTCCCCTCCATTCAGCAAATCAAACACAGGCACCCCAATTAAAATCACTGTAAACAACCAGCTAAGTATACGTATTACCTTGTGGGTATTCCGGTGCCCCGTTTTTTTGTGTTGCAGTTGCTTAACACCTCGTTTCATCATACGACGAAGGGTTATCCATAAGGTTAGAGCTGTAATAAAAAGACTGATCAGCCCTCCATATAGCAGCGTATTGGCCTGGAGACTCACCTCCAGAACAGACGTTCGCACAATGTCAAACCACAATTGATTGAGTGCTTTAAAAATGATTTTATTGTATGCGATGGCCATTAAAATACCCGGGAAAATTCCTAACAGAACAAGCATTAATCCTTCAGTAAAGAAAAGCTTGAAGACTGATCTCTGTTCCCACCCCAGGGCCCTGAGTGTTCCTATCTGATCACGGCGCTGTTCCAGACCAAAGAGAAACAACATTGCTGTTAGTATAAGAGCCGCTACAATAATAAAAAAGCTCAATCCAATAAAAAGCTGTCCAAAATCTGTCCCATTGTTTGCTGCAGACATTCCTTCGCTCTTAACAGGGCGAAGCTCATAACCAAGAGGTTCAGGTTGAAGCAGTTCTGACAAATCATTTTCTAATTCTTTCTCTGTGAATCCTGTTTTAGAAATGCGGATGGATGTGGCATTGCCAAATCGATTTGCCCACAAGATTTCTGCTTTCTTTTGAGAAATAAATGCTTTGGGTGTCCCTTTATAGTCATCCCAGTATTGTTCATCTTTATCCCGTATGGACTCAAGATTGATAGGGACACCCGTATCCCAGTCACGACAATTTCCTGCATCCGACAAACCCGGCAAATCAGGCATCCAGCCTTGATCTGCATAGATACCTTTAAAACCAACTATCTCTTTTACAACGAATGATGTTGCAACTTCAGTCAATCGTCTAAGCGGTCCTATCTCGAAATATTTCAGTTTTAAAGAATCCCCCCGCTTTAAATTCAGATCATCTGACAACCATTGATTTATAATGATCTCATCTTCTTTGATATCACCATGTAAGCCTGCCACGAAAGAATAAGGGGTAATTTTATCACCTGATTCAAACGCATTGACAAAATAGCTCAAGTGCGGTTTTAAATTTTCATTTGAACCGCAAATTAATCCAGTGATATGATCCTCTATAAATACGCGTTCTGAATTTAAGGACCAGGCATTGGAGCTTTCTGAAGCACTGATGTAAAAACCCGCATCTGACAAATTCCAAACATCATGAATTTGTTTAAAAATTTGTTCTTCCTGAAGATCCGAAGCCACTAGCAGCAAATTTGCTTTTCCCGACAAGTCTGCACTTCTTGCAAGTTCATTGTAATTAATAAAAATATTATATGGTGCAGACTGACTGGTTCCCAAACCAAAGCGCCCCATTTCATCATTGCCGGCAATGGCTTTTACAGTTACTCTCAGACTGTTAATCTGTTCTTCCTCCGAAACAAATGGGGCATTGGGTGGAATAACACCCGTTGTTGGTATTCTCAACAGGATTTGATCCCCAACACTCAAATTTAGCCTTGAAGCGGTGTTATTACTTACAACAACTTCCTTACCGGTAGGGTACTGTATTCCTCCTTTTGCACCCGTTACATTGTAAAAATGGTCGTCGATTCCCAGCAATACAACTTTGTTCAATCGTAGTTTTCCACCACCGGAAGAGGCTATTCCCTCCAGTTTTAAAACCGCACACACATTTGACTGAGCTTCGTTTCGAACCCGCTCAGCCAGATTGAATTGAAAAAACCTGTCTCCCCCCGTAAACGAATGGGTCACTCCTCCAAGCCTGTAACGCGTTGATTGCTGCAGGCTATAAATCATTGAGTCACCCACAATTAATGCGCCCGTTAACACCCCAGTACCAATAGCTACACCTAAAATTACAAGAAGATGGGACCTAAAATAGTGTCTGAGATTTGCTAATATAAGCGTTATGAGTTTCATAATTTAAGTGACTTTAATTACTGCGGTGAAGAAACACACCATATTTATAATAAAATACTTTTGAAACAATGGAGCATCTTTAAATTTCAAGCAGCCATCAACACGAAGATATCACTTCCAACACCAGTGAATCGATGTTGTTAGTTTTCATATCTACTGCCCTTTCCTTTTTTCAATCAATTTCCCCCCATGCAATACAAATACCTTATTCATTTTACCGGCAACATCCAATGAATGTGTTACGAGCACAAGAGCCATGTTTCGGGTCTTGTTAAGTTCAAGCAACAAGTCTACCAATGTTTCTGCATTTTTTTCATCCAGCGCACCGGTGGGCTCATCGGCCAAGAGGATGGATGGGGTATTGATCAGAGCACGTGCCACCGCTGTTCTTTGGCATTCACCTCCGGATAATTCTCCGGGGAGCTGATGTCGAAAATCCCAAATCCCAAGCTCTTTCAGCAGTGCTTCGGCATCTTTTATTTTATTCTTTTTCTGTGGTAGGGTTGGAATCAATACATTTTCGAGAAGCGTACATTGAGGCAACAAATGATGCAATTGAAAAACAAAACCAAGTTCATTGTTTCTAACCTTTGCCAGTTCTTTTTCTTTCAATCCGGTGACACACATGCCTGCTATTTCAACAGACCCGTGATCTGGTGCATCAAGTGTCCCTAACAGATTAAGCATGGTTGTTTTGCCAGCTCCCGAAGGGCCAACGATGGCGATGCTTTCACCTTTGGATATTTCAAGAGAAATATTGTCCAGAACAACCCGTTCCTTTCCACCATTGATGTATCCCTTTGAAACATTTTTTAAACTAAGAATCATTCCTTTCCTGATTTAAGTTTTTCATAAATGGATATCAGGTTTTGAACCTGGGTATGAATATTAAATTCATTCTCAACACTTTTTCGTCCTGCTTTAGCCATGTTTTCCAGCTTAGTCGGATTATCCAGCAAACTTTTAAAAGATCTGGCCAATTCGTCAGGCGTATTTTCTTTATAGATGAGACCACCTCCAGACTTTTCTACAATTTCAGGAAAAGCACCCAAAGCAGGCTGGACAACGGGAACTCCGGATGCCATACTTTCCAGAAGATACATACCAAATGCTTCACCATTTCTAACCGGCACCGAGATCATGCACACTTTATTAAAAAAATCCTGCCGTCCGGGCCCCTCAAAGTCTTCATGAAATTCAACTTTAGCACTCAGGCCTGCAACTTTTATTTTTTGCTTGACCGCTTTAATCAGGGGCTTATCATCTCCGGTAGAACCACCTGTCAGTATCAATTTCACATCATCGAAGGCCTCTTCTTCTTTCAGTTTTATAAATGCATCAACAATAATGTCGAATCCATTTTCTTTACACATCCGCGATATAAAACCAATACTTCGTTGTTTGGTCACCGGATTGAAGTAAGTATAATCATCCGGATCGACGCCCAGATAGGTGGTAAACAACTTTGCCTTGTTGATGGTCATTTTCCGGAGTGACACCTCTGCATAAAAATCACTCACTGCAACAAAACCATCCACATAATCAGACTGCCGGCTCATCAAGTCCCAGACCTTATCCCGAAAAGACGGTTGCATGACATCTACCCACACATCCTCATCCTGTAAAGAGCACACAAGTGGTGCATTTGGAAACTTTTCTTTCAGTTTGGGTGCAAGGCCCAATAGAAGCGCATTGGATAAATGGATGACATCCGGTTTTAAATTTTCTGCCATCCAGTCAACCATGCGATGCAATTCTTCCTTTTGCTTCCCCTCCTCTCCCAGTAACATTGAAACCGTCATTTCCTCCAATCCTTTTGCATTGGTGGAGCCTGCCATGCCTGCTGCCAGTTTCAGCATTGGTTTTGAATTGAGCACTTTATCCACCCATGCAGGCGCCTTTCTGAAAACGGGATACAACTGTTTCAAATAGATACTGATGGCACCATAAAAAACCGGTATTTCAGCCAAATCGTGCTCATCGGCAAACAGAGGCAGATACATAGGGAGTTTGACGGCCTGATGTCCTTCACTTTTTAATGCTTCATAAAACTTACTGTCTCTTAAACAGTTGCCACAGTAAAAACTGCCGCCTGAACCTGGTATGATTTGTAGTATATTCATTTTTTGTGGGAATTTAGAGCTTGCTTTATAACTTTATATATTCTAGTTTTTGCTTTCTACCTTTTACTTTTTATTGCTTAAGCAATACACACTTCCATCGTCTGCACCAAGTATTATTTTGCCATCAATCACAGCAGGGTTGCCCTGCACAGCCACCCCAAGTTCGTAAGACCACTCCATTTCACCGGATTTAATATCATAAAATTGAATATCTCCACGCATGTTAACAATCAAAACACCGTTTTCAATTATGATTGGTGAAGCATCAATACGCAATCCGGAATTCTTTCGCCATTGAAGCTTTCCATTTTGTTTATTAAAACAATAAATGTGCTTGTCACGGCTTGCAGCAAGGATATATTTTTCACTTAAGGCTGCTGAGGCAATGAAGGGTAAATGAACATCTTCGTGTTCGTAAACCCAGGCCACAGAATCATTCAACACATCAACGGCAGAAAAACGACCATCATAATCACCAACAAATGCCATATCGTTTTCCACAACGGGAGAAGCCGCCACATAGGTCGCAATCTCTACCTTTTTTGATGCCTGACCATTCTGGATATTCACTTTATGTAAGAAACCATCACAGCCACCAAAGTAGGCATATCCATTTTCTACAGATGGTGCCCCATTCAAATAATTATCAGACTCGTATGCCCATTTTTTTGTCCCTGACTTTGCCGAAACACAGTGCAAAAAGAAATCATAACTTCCAATCAAAATGACAGTATCTTTCCCACTCATTCCCCAATTTGGCGCCCCCATGATCTGACCATCCGTCATATACATCCACTTTTTTCTACCCGTTTTCAGATCAAGCGCGTACAATGCGCCATCCAGGTTCCCAAAATAGACGGTTCCATTTAAGATCAAAGCGGGTGATTCAATGGCATTGTCTGTTTTGAATCGCCACATTTCCTTCCCGTTGAGATCCAGGCAATACATGTTCATATCAGTTGAACCCACGAGAATCCTTCCTTCAGCAACAAGGGGTGATGCCTTAACCGCATCTTCGGTTTCGAATTGCCATTGCATTGAGAAATCTGCTCCTAATTTCGCCTTAGAGACTCCTGTCAGGGCAGAGTTTCCTCTGTACATGGGCCATTCACTTTGGGCCCAACCCAGCAAGACATTAAAAATTAATAGTACAATCATATACTTTCTCATACTGTCTCTATTTAAACGGTTCCTTCGTCCTCCAAAGGTGTATCTTCAATCAAAACAATATACTGCAACGCGAACAGGTCGCCTTTGGCACGCTGTCAGCTTGCATTCATTCTTTTCTGGCCAGAGCTCCCGTAGGACAGGCATCCGCCACTTTTTCAGCAATTTTTTTAAGTCCTTCCGTCATACTTTTGTTAAATGGCACGGCAATTTCAACATCAAATCCCCTGCCAACAAATGTAAACCCGTAATCTTCATCGTATTTCCGGGTCAACCTGACGCATATTCCGCATTTTATGCATTTCTCTGGTTCGTACACAATAACATCGTGCTGAAAGGCTTTGCGAACCATGTGTCGATCATTGTAAGCAAACCGTTTTTGTACGGCATCATATTCGTCCGAATATTCGCGCAATTTGCAATTGTCTATTTTGCGGCAATCACAGTGAAGACAACGCAAGGCTTCAGATTGCATTTCCTGTAAATCATAACCAGCAACCTTTATCGCCGGTTCAAATCGAGAGCTACTATTAGATTCTTTTAAGAATTCACTGAATTCCGGCTCTGCAAGCTTTCCAAATCGTGAATTAAATATTTTCTTCTCCCCCTCTACCTTTTGCTTGTTAAGCAACTGTCCGATTGCGATGGCAGCCTCCCGGCCTTGCCCCACAGATCGAATGGCAAGTTTTGAAGCCCTTAGACTGTTTCCGATGGCAAACACCTTTGGATTTGATGTTTGAAATGATTTCTTATCCGCAAGAATGTTTCCATTATTGGATTTAATATCCCAATCCCAATCTTCAGGAAGGCTTCCACAAGCCAATACAACAGCATCATGAGATGCAAGCATTAATTCAAACCCGGCTTTATCAACGGGTTGACCTGTCAGCAATTGGACCCCTGTATCCAGGATGCGCTGAATTTCAGCATCGAGCACATTTTTTGGAAGTAAATCTTCGTTAAGTTCTGTTCTTAATAAACCTCCGGCATTCAATTCTTTTTCATAAATCTGCACATCAACTCCCCGAATGGCAAGGTAATACGCAGCAGATAACCCTGCAGGACCACTTCCTATCACAGCGACCTTGCCTTTTAGTTCCTTTTTCACTTTGGGAGTAAAATTACCCTTGTCGCCTGCAGCTCTTTTAAGCAAGCAGATGGCAACAGAATCATCAATTGATTTTCGACGACAGGCGCCTTCACACGGAGCCGGACAGATACGTCCTAAAACAGAAGGCAACGGAATGTTTTGCATCACCACGGCCAGGGCTTCATCCATTTTACCTGATGCCAGGAAACGATTCATTTTCGGTATGTCCATATGTGCAGGACAGGCTGTCACACAAGGTGCTTCACAGTCTCCCACATGTTCAGAAAGGAGCAGTTCCAATGCCACCTTGCGCCCTTCACGGATCTCGTCATCCTCTGTAAGAATATCCATTCCTTCCTCTACCTTCACAGAACAGGATGGGATTAATCGATGGCTTTGCTGATCTTTAACAAGACAGATCATACAGGATGTAAAATGATCCAGTTCCCCGTTCTCACACATGGTGGGGATGTCTGCACCTGCACCTCTTGCAGCATTAAGAATGCTCGTTCCCTCAGGAACTTCGATTGTTTTATTGTCTATTTTTAACTTGATCATCACCCTTATATTCCCCGAAAGGAAACCTTGTTTACTATTTCAAATTTGCTTCTTTACCAGTTACCCGGCACCCCGGTCAACACTGACAGATATGCTTTCAGCATTATAGTGTCAGGTTTCATAACATCTTCAATCTCACCTCTTATCTTTACACCAAACGCCATGTCCTGGTTTAAAAAACATCAATCGCATTTTCCGGACAGACCTGCCTGCAAGCATCGCATTTGATGCACAATTCTGTATCAATGTGATGCTTCTCATGAGGCGTAAACGGAATGGCATCCACAGGACAATCCTGCACACATTTTGTACATCCAATGCACTTATCATTCACCGTATACGTAATTAAAGCCTCGCATTTCCCGGCCGGACATGTCCCATTCACATGTGCCTCATATTCATCTCTAAAATATTCGAGGGTCGATAAAACCGGATTTGGGGCCGTTTTCCCAAGTCCACACAAGCTTCCTTTTTTTGTCCACTGTGCAATCTTATCCAGCTCTTCCAAATCAGACATCTGTCCCTTTCCTTCTGACAAACGTGTAAGTATATCAAGCATTCGTTTTGTCCCAATGCGGCAGAATGTACACTTCCCGCAAGACTCATCCTGGGTAAACGTAAGAAAATATTTGGCGATATCCACCATGCAATCCGTCTCATCCAGCACAACAAGCCCACCTGAGCCCATCATGGCTCCAACCTCTGTAAGGGAGTTAAAATCTATGGGCGTATCTGCCAGCCAATGGGGAATGCAACCACCAGAGGGACCACCAATCTGAACGGCTTTTAATTTTTTCCCATTGGCAACCCCACCACCAATGTTATTCACAACCTGATTGAGTGTGATTCCCATTGGCACTTCAATCAAACCACCACGCGCGATTTTTCCTGCCAGGGAAAAAACCTTGGTTCCCTTGCTGTTATCAGTACCAATGTCAGAGAATTTTTTTGACCCATTTCGTATGATCCAGGAAATCAAAGAAAAAGTTTCAGTGTTGTTCACAAGCGTAGGTTTGCCCCATAATCCTTCAATGGCAGGAAAAGGTGGCCGTATTCTGGGGAATCCCCGTTTCCCCTCTATCGAGGCGATCAGGGCCGTTTCCTCACCACATACAAATGCTCCTGCCCCCTCTGAGATTGTGATGTCAAAACTGAATCCTGAATCTAAAATATTCTCACCCAATAATCCTTTTTCTCTGCACACCTGAAGTGCAGCCCTTATCCTGCTAACTGCAAGCGGATACTCTGCCCGGATGTAAAAAAATCCTTTGGTTGCTTTAACCGCATATGCACCAATGATTATTCCCTCAATGACTCTGTAGGGATAGGATTCAAGGAGCATGCGATCCATAAAGGCACCGGGATCTCCTTCATCACCATTGCAGATAAGGAACTTTTCGTCTGCTTCCTGCGCCGCTACAAGTGCCCACTTCCTGCCTGTGGGAAAACCAGCGCCACCACGTCCCCTGATACCACTTTTGTTGATTTCTTCAACCACCTTTTCCGGGCTCATGCCCGCCAATACTTTCTTCAATCCGCCAAATCCACCGGTATGCTTGTATTCATCCAGATCGAGGGGATTGATAACGCCACGATGCTCGGTCGCAATGGGCACCTGATTATCCAGGAAACTGGACACATGTTTATCCCGCACATTGAGTTCATACCGTTGCACACCATCCCATCCATCATCACTTCGGATGATATCGATGGCACTGATAAATTTATTTTTTAGTTTCTGGAAAGGATTATTGGAAACAAAGTGCTTTTCTACAATGCCACGGATATCTTCCGGTTGCACTTTTGCGTAAAGCGTTTCATTGTTTTTTTTATCAAACACCTCTACCAGTGGTACCTGATGGCACATGCCCACACAGCCTACATGCTTCAGCTTAACATTGATTTTATGATCTACCACCGTCTCCTCAATGGCTTTTCGGATGTCATCACTTCCACTGGCCACACAACACGAACCTAAACCGATGCGTATTTCGCCATCGTAGGATTCAACGCCGTCCAGTTTCGGTCTCTTTCTCGCCTTTTTATTCTTTTGATATTCAAAATCTTTAAGCACATTTCCGACCTTACTGGCTTCCACATGCCCATAGGTCACATCATCAATTTGAACAACGGGTGCCAGCGTGCAGCATCCCAAACAACTCACTTCTTCCACGGTGAACTTCCGTGATGCATCGGTGCTTTTTCCGGGTTCAAGCTTAAAATGACGTCTGAAAGCATCATGCACCTGACCTGCACCTTTCACATGGCATGCAGTTCCTACACACACCTTCACGATGTGATCCCCCACGGGTTCCATGCGAAACTGAGAGTAAAAGCTCGCCACACCAACCAACTCTGAAGGTGTAATTTCTGTTTGATCACACACGTATTGCATTGCCTTATCCGGCAAATAACGGTACCGTTTTTGAATGTCCTGAAGAATTGGAATACAACTTGCTTTGCTCCTTCCCCGCAGTTCTATAATGTGATCAATATCTTTTAAATCAAAAGCCATATTATTCTCCTATGCAATACAATTTTTCCTTTGTCCTTATGTAAATCCTCCCATCCTTGAAAGCCGGACTTGCAACAACACTCTCCCCCATCTCAATGTCTGCTACGGACTCATGTTCCCGTGCCACAGTTATGATATGCATGATTCCTTCCATATCGGCCGCATAAACCTTTCCATCAGCCACCAAAGGGGATGCATAAAAACCATTGTCAAATTCCATTTCCCAATACTTGTTTCCGGTGTGAACATCGTAACATGCAAAAACACCATAAGTAGTTGCGATAAACAGCAAGCCATCACTTACGACAGGACTGGACACTTCAGGCAGGTACTCATCATCCTCCCAGGCGACCTTTGGTTCAGCTCCCGGTTCAAATGCGATCAGCTTTGCATATTCGTTGGTAGCAATCACCAAGCCATTTGAATAAGTCGGTGAAGGCCCTACCTCTCCCAACATGCAATCAAATTGCCAAAGTTCTTCTCCGCTTGTTACATCATAGCCAGCAACCAGAGGTTCCGAGGACAGGATAAGCTGCCATTTATTGTCTATGAGCGCCAATATGGGTGATGCCCAGGAAATACTTACATCTCGTTGGGTTTTCCAGACCTCCTTACCACTGTTTACATCTAATGCCATCACCAAACCACCCTTCCCTGTATCATACTGCACAAACAGGTGATTTTCATGCATAATCAAAGATGAAGAATGTCCGTAATGATTATCAGGTACCCCCAGGTTTTTGGCCCAAAGCTGTTCCCCTTTCATGTTTAGTGCGATGATATCACCCGTCCCGAAAATAGCAAAAACCTTTGTTCCATCAGTTGTTATTGAAGGTGCAGCTAATCCTGTGTCATCCGTTGTTTTTGGCGCTTTCACAGGAGAGCCAGGGATGCCTGTCACCGGTTTTTCCCAGATCAATCGTCCTGAATTTGAATCATAACAATAAATGACACGTTGATTTTCATTCGCACCGCTGAGAAACAACTTATCTTCCCAAAGGATGGGTGAATTGAAACCTCCGAGGGGCAGGTCAACCTTCCACATAACGTTCTCACCTGTCTCCACATCCCAGCTTACAGGAATATTTCTATGAAATGAAACACCATTCCCATTGTATCCACGAAAGGTATTGAATTCCTTTTTCAATTTTTCTACGGTAGGAAAAGCATTCGTTTTTTCTATCACCTTTTTCTCAATAACCTGCGCAACAATTGGTGTTTCATCTTCCGGTTGAATGTCTTTTTTCTCAGCACTTTCGGGTTTAGTTTCCGAAGCAAGCAATCCCTGAACATCTTCAGCCGCCTGAACATCAGATATTTGGTCAATCTCCGAAAGGACGGACTCATTAGAGGTAGTTACCTCTTGTTCAGGCTTTGCCGTACTGATATGCACCACCTCAATTTGATCATCTTCATCACCAGTAATTTTTGCAGAGGCATCTTCTGAATTCACCCCCATCCGGGAATATGCATTCAGATGGTCTGTTGTTAGAAATGCTGCGCTTAATGCAAGACAAAATATCAAGATACCAGTAACAGCCAACCATCGCTGGGTGATGATTCGGGCCTTCGCTGG
>JBFHER010000105.1:0-11975 GCA_041584055.1 Bacteroidales bacterium | reverse complement strand
AGTAATCAAATAAATCTGATGGCAATAGGGCTTTAAGTAATAGGTTGTATTGTTCGTTTTGTGAATCCATAGAATCTCTGTAATTATTTAACTACAAAGATTCCTATTATTAGTTACTCCACCAAAAATTCAATGTGATCCATAAACTTCTCGTCCTGTTTCTAACCCTCAAATTTTCTGCATGAAAAAAACCTTCTCTGTTTTTGAGAAGGTTTTCTATGTGCCCAAGACAGGACTCGAACCTGCACGTCCATAAGAACACTAGTCCCTGAAACTAGCGCGTCTACCAATTCCGCCACTTGGGCTAAAGCGATGCAAATGTAATAAATATGTTGTTACATTGAAACATAAAAATAAGAAAAACATTTTTTATGTTTTTTGCTTAATCAAGGTGGCTTTGGCTTTACTTTTATCGGGTAATGTAAAGTAAAATCTGGACCCCACCCCTTCTCTGCTTTCAATTGAAAATGCACCTCCGTGCATTTCAATCAGATCCTTGCAAAGAATCAGTCCAAGCCCGGTACCTTTCTCTCCTTTTGTTCCGGGTGTCGATTTGTTATTCTCGCCGGTAAGAATGGCATCAATTAGGTTCTGACTCATTCCCACCCCGGTGTCTTGCACAGAAACAACATGACATTTTTCCTTTTTATTATAGTTTACCGACAAAGTGACGTTCCCTTGAGGAGGTGTAAACTTGATCGCATTTCCTATCAGGTTTCGAATGACAAGATTCATCAATTCCTTATCAAAATATACCTCGTCCCTTGCATAATCTTCGAACTGTAACTCTATCCCTTTCTGTTCAGCGATGGGCACAAGCATTTCTGCCAATGAATTGTATACATCACGAATGTATCCAAATGATGGATTATAGCTTAAAGCCTGCCCCTGACTTCTCCCCCAATAAACAAGGTTATCTATCATATCACCTGTAGATCTGGAAAGCTGGCGTAGTGAGCGAATAATTTTCTTTCGTTCCACTTCGTCCACATCTTCTTCCCCCAAAACTTCCGCTAACTGAAACAACGTAGCGAGCGGACTTCTGAGATCATGTCCTATAATTGAAAATAGTCGGTTATTTAATTCTAGTGCATCTGACATTTCACGATTTTGTTTCTCGATGCGTTGATTTTGGTCTTTCAATTCATCCGTACGCTCCGCCACCAATTTCTCGAGATTGGAATTAATGTATGTCACCACATTGTTAAGCTCAGCTTTCTCCTGATAAGTTTCAACCCATTTATAAATAATAATGAGCCCGTGCATAAATGCAAATACCATCACTGCATACTGGGCAATATAGTTATCAAACAATGTCGCTTTGGAGGTGGCAATCAGTACATCATTTATAAAAGCAAACAGCACAATAATAATACCCGTAATATTCAAAACAGCGCCCAAACTACCTTCAATCGCATCCTTTACACTCAAGACAATAACGACGATAAAAACCAAAGGAAAGATTACTTCGAAATAAACCACAAAGTGGCTAAAAACAGAAACACTCAGCGTAAGAATCAGAACCGAAAAAGCCACACAAATCGCCGCATTCACATGCGCAAAGCGCTTCAGTATTTTAGATTTAATAAAGTCGGCGAAAAAATAAAATCCTGCCAGAAGAATCAATGCAAGGCTCAGGTATTCCATGCGAATCATGTTTTTCCACGAGACAGGGTACAAATCGGTGATATAATAACTTCCCGACACACAAACGCGAACAGCAACACCCAGCAAGATAAGCGAAAAGAAAATCATGCTCTGATTTTTTCGATCGCCTATAAAAAAAAATAAAAAAAGTAATGAAAAAGCAAGGAGCACCCCAACAGTTAGCAGAGAATAAAACACTTCCCTTCGCAACACAGGTTCAAACTGAAGCCGTGGGCCAAATCTCATTTCTTTCCAGAATCCACCACGACGGTGATTGAAGTTTGAAACCCAAACGGTTAATTGTATGGTGTCGGAAAGTGGTTGAAAATTAATTTGTCGGGGAGCGTACCCGGGGACTTCTGACTGAAGACTTGTGCCAACTTTGCCATTTTTTGAAACACTTTCCCCGTTCAGAAATAATTCATATGAGGAGTCAAATACAGGAATATCAAATGTAAGTTCCTGTCGAAAGCTATCTGGGAGAATGATTTTCAAATTGTAGGTAGCAAAACCTTTTTCAGGATAGGAATCATCACCAAATTCTGACCAATACGAAGGCACCACCGCATAAATTTGTGGTGTTGAGTTGCTACTTTTGTTTATTGAATCAGGGAATAGTAATGACTTCCAATAAAACTCATACTCCCCATTAAGTACACGATAATTCACATCGGTGAACCCTATTGTGGAGAAATCTATGGTCCCTTGTTCAGCTCTTAAACTCCGGCTTCCGGCAAAAGAGAAACATAAAGTAACGTTTAAAAGTATAACAATCACAATCACTCTTCCCATTGAGTTCTTTTGTTATAAACCAAAAGCACAACTCACGTTGTCTTTTGCTTTCCTTTTATCCGTTTTCTTCTATTAATTATTTCAGTTTACATTTCAGAATTAAGACAAAATGCCTTCATCCTGAAAGCTAAAGTAATACTTTTCTGTTACAATAACGTGGTCTAACACAGGAATATCCAAAATATCCCCTCCTTTTTTTAGTTTTTTGGTGATTGCAATATCTGCATCACTTGGTTTTAAATTGCCGGAAGGATGATTATGAATAAGAATCAGACTGCTTGACAACTGATCCAGGGCCGGTTTAAAAATAAGTTTGGGATCAATAACTGTTCCGCTAATACCGCCTTGACTGATCCTTACTTTATCAAGGATTTTATTGGACCGATTCAAAATTAGTATCCAAAATTCTTCATGGCTCAGGTCCGCTAAAATGGGATGGAAGATTTCAAACACATCCCTGCTTGAAGATATTTTTGTTCGGCTTATGGCGTCTTCCAGCTTACGTCTTCTGCCCAGCTCCATGGCAGCCACAATGGCCACAGCCTTGGCGTTTCCAATTCCTGAAAATCCCTTTTTCAGATCCGCCACGGTTTTTCTTCCCAGAAGACCGATGTTATTTTCCGCAGCATTCAGGATGTCACGTGACAACTGGATAACATCCTTCTTCTTTGTTCCGGTTCCGATGATTACTGCCAGCAACTCGGTATCGGTTAGGCTCTGAATACCTCGTTTTAATAATTTCTCACGTGGTCTGTCTTCTACGGCCCACGTCTTGATAGATGATTCTGTTTTCATACGTTTAATATTAAAGGGTAATCAAAGTTATGAAAACATGAGGCAAAAAAAAAGCCTCCCAGAACTGGAAGGCTTTCTATATTGTATTTAACAATTACAACGAGTTAACGTGCAAAGTTAATTTTGATTTCAAGTTCGAAGCTTTATTAGCATGAATAATGTTTTTCTTAGCTAACTTATCAAGCATTGCAGTTACTTTTGGAAGCAATTCAGCTGCCACGTCCTTTTCAGTAGTAGCTCTTAACTTACGAACTGCAGTACGAGCTGTTTTTGCAAAATACTTGTTATGCACTTTACGAGCTTCGCTTTGACGTATTCTTTTGATTGCTGATTTATGATGTGCCATTATTCAAATTAGTTATTTTAAAAAAGTAGTCCGTAGGGGAATCGAACCCCTGTTACCAGGATGAAAACCTGGCGTCCTAACCCCTAGACGAACGGACCAACATGTAAACAAAGAGCATTTATTTTTTCTTTGCGGGTGCAAATATAGAAGCTTATTTTTAACACTCCAAACATTTGCAAAAAAAAGATGCAATAAAAAACTATTTTTTTTTCAATCATTCTTCAATAGCCAAACACAGAACTTTTTACGTTCATCAAAAAAATTAAAAAAACGATAAAAATTCATTCACGGATGCTAAGATCTGGATGAAAAATATTTCATAAACTGCACGCGCTCGTACAATGTTGGATCTTCGCTGTTTTTATAGTTTAGTTTTCCACGGAATTCATTCAATGATTCATATCCTTTTTGTTCCATCCATTCTTCGAGACAAACAATAAATTGAGAAATCACACCATTCCCATTTTTATAGAGAGCCGAACACATTTGAATGCTATCAGCACCTGCCAGCAATAGTTTTATCACACTATCCCAATCATGCACACCAGTGGAGGCAGAAACATCAATATTGGCTGTTAAACCACTCACAAAAGCCGTCCATCGAAGTGTTGGGTAAAGATCTGAAGGAACACTGAACACTTCTGATGAAGTAATCTCCATCTTTTCGATGTCAATATCCGGCTGATAGAAGCGATTAAACAAGACAACACCAGCAGCACCTTCAGCTTTCAACCTATCAACCACACGGACAATATTGTTAAATTGCATTCCAATCTTTACTGAGATTGGGACAGACACAGCTTTCCGGATCTTTTTTACTATATCATAATGAATCTGCTCATATTCATTCGGATCTCCTTTCAGTGATGCTCCAAGTTGAAATACATTCAATTCAATCGCATCGGCACCTGCCTCTTCTATTTCTTTTGCGAACTCGATCCACTCACCTGTTGAATGGCAATTGATACTTGCAATGACGGGAATGCTTGTTTTGTCCTTGGCACCTCTTATCAAGTCGAGGTATTCAGAGATGGACTGAGAGCGCACATAGCTCTGAACATAATCCATTGCTTCAGGATAATCCCCTTTTTCATTGTCAAGGTAATTCTTAATTGACAAATTTATTTGTTCTTCAAACAACGATTTGAGCACCACAGCACCGATGCCATCTTTTTCCAGTTTTACAATCTTATCGACACTGTTCGTCAAACCAGAGCTACTTGCTATTAATGGGTTTCTCAGCTGTAATCCCAAATACTTTGTTTCTAAACTTATCATTGCAATTATGTTTGATTAAACAAATAAAAGAAAAAGTATTGATACGCGAAAACATTCCACCGTCATTCGATAAAAACTCTCCTACAACGCAACGACTCTGAATTCAGTTCTTCTGTTTTCTGCTGCCATAGGGTCCGGTACCAATAATCTTTCAGATCCAAAACCTACTGCAGTCATACGATCGAGCCCTATGCCCTGCTCTTTTAAATACGCGACCACCGCCATGGCCCTTTTTTCTGATAGCATTGCGTTATGTTCTTTTGTTCCCGTTGCGTCGGTATGCCCGCTGACTTCAATTTTCATTCCCGGATTTTGCCGCATAAGGGTTGTGAGATTTTGAAGTTCTGCAAATGATCCATCTTTTAATTTCCATGAATCAAAATCGAATAAAATATTCTTGAGAACAATTACCTGTTCTGTTTTAATCTCTTTTAATGGGATTTGTTTAACAAAGGGTGAATCCAGGGAAAAATTTTCTCCAATAAGAAACTGATCAGAATAAAATAAATAACCTGCGTGCTTCACATTCAAGGCATAAGACATTCCCGTGGGCAACATCATAAAAAACTCCCCCTTACCATCGGCACTGGTGCTTTGTAAAAGTCGCCCGTTCTCAAGATCAAACAATTCGAATGCTGCAGAAAGCGGTTGTCCGCTAAATTCATCAAAAATCTTACCTGTAAGGTAAGTTACTGGTGATGGCTGCAGCTCACGTGGAAGTTCTACTGAATATATATCCTTATCATCCGATAATTGATCCATTCCTTCCGATGAAAAATAACCAATCGTTGCTCCGGCATTCACAATAAATCCAATTTCGTCGTGATGGGTATTTACAGGATATCCAAGATTACGCACCCCTGCCCAGGTGCTGTCGGCTTGCATTCTTGCAATAAATATATCGTTTTTTCCCATCCCCAAATGTCCGCCATCGGAAGAAAAATAAAGTGTTTTTCCATCGGAATGGATGAACGGTGAAATTTCATTTAAACTTGTATTTATGGAATCCCCAAGATTTGAAAGTGCTCCAAATGTTACCTTCCGACCTTTATCTATATTAAAATTTATTTGCCACAGATCGCGCCCACCTTTACCTCCCGGACGTTCACTGCTAAAAAACAAGGTTTTCCCATCAGCCGAAACGGAAGGATGTCCCTCCCAGCTTTCCGTATTTAATGGCGCACCAGGGTTCATTGGATAAGACCAGTTGACGCCATCCTTAAATGAAATAAAGATATCACAGCTACCGCTGCCCTCAAAACGATTACAGGCAGTAAAAAACAGCACTTTCCCATCCGGAGAAAGGCACTGTGCTCCTTCGTTATTTTCTGTATTTACAGGTTTCCCAATGGCGATGGCCGGTGACCACTCTCCGTTTTTCTTTCTGCTGATATAAAAATCCTCCTGATAGCGGATGCCATTTGCAACTTTTTCCGGTAACAAAACAGTGGTAACCATTTCAGTTTCATCACCACGCAGCGATGGCCAGTAGTCATGGTTCTTAGTGTTGATTGCTTCCCCAAGATGAACGGGTTTATTGGGCAATGGATTTGCTTTCATGCGAATGCCAAACTCACATCTTTTAATTTTGTCGTTTGTAAATTCAATTATTTTTTCTCCGGGTGATTTCCCTGACAATATTGTTTGATACACTTCCAGCGCTTCGGCGTACTGGCCGTTTCCGTAAAGTGATTGTCCGAGTTTTAATCGTGTTTGCAATACAGACATCATGCCTGGTCTGGTTGCCAGACGAAGGGTTTCAACTTGTTTCTGCCAGTTGTTATTGTACAAATAAATATCTGATTTTAGCCAATATGCCTCGGTGAAAAGCCCATCCTTTTTTATTGCCTTATCCACAGCAACCATGGCCTCTCCAATGTTTCCCTGCCGAAAAAGACTGAGTGCAGTTGTGTAGTGCTTTTTTGCTTTTTTAGATTGTGTTGACAACAATACCTGAGCCATTAGTGCGTTCTGTAACAAACACATGACACAAAATAAAGTTGCTATTTTCCATCCACGCTTCATGCTTCTTCAATTTAATGCAATCTATTCGAAGTACCCTCTTACCGTATCAATTAATTTTGGCAAATCTGATTTTTTATATCCTTCTATACAAATGGGCTTTAAAACCTCCATCTGAATTCGTCCATAATTCGCAAAAAAACTTCCGGCCGGCTTAATATTATAAGCCCCTTTTATAACAACGGGCACAATGTCAAGGTGCATTTCAATGGCAAAATAAAAAGCACCTTTTTTAAATCTTCCCAACAGACCATTTCTACTTCTCGTTCCCTCCGGAAAGAAAACAATACTTACACCATCCTTTATTCTTTTTTTTGCTTCAATGATAGATTCAATTGCTTTCTGCGTATTACTTCGATCAATGGCGATCTGACCAGATGCTTTGGTCGCCCAACCAAAAACGGGAATCTTCATCAATTCTTTTTTCATGACCCACTGAATCGTTCTGCCAATCCATCCATACATCACCCAAACATCATAAGTACTGGAATGATTTGCAACAAATACATAGGATTTTCGATCTTCCAGATGCTCCAATCCTTTAATGCCCACCTTGATTAACGAAAAGATACACAATCCTCGTCCCCAGAAATACCCCACATTTCTGCTCACCCAATCCTTGCTCATAAACAAAGACGCAACAATGGCATACAAAGCACTTATTATCGTATGGACAACTAAAAGAGGATAAAATATTAGGACATAGTATATGTTATATAAGATGTGAAGCATATTAATAACCTTTCGAAATAATGTCTGCCAGATGAACGCTTTTAATCGGTAATTTATTCTTTCGAATGTATCCCTGCATATTCATGATACATGAGGCTTCGGTGGAAACAATGTACTCCGCACCTGTTTCCAAGGCATTCTTCACCTTGTTCTCAACCATTGCTGTAGAAATATCCTTAAACTTTGCCGAGAAAGTCCCTCCGAATCCACAACACACTTCGCTATCCTTCATTTCAATCAGGCTGAGTCCCTTCACCTTTTGCAATAAGATGCGAGGCTCTTCCTTGATTTTATAGTCCCGCAGTGCATGGCATGAATCGTGAAATGTAACTGTTCCTTTAAAGGTGGCACCCAGATCCGGTTTATTCAGGTGATTGACCAAAAAATCCGACAGTTCAATGACTCTGGGTGCAAGTTCGGAACACATGTTCACTTTATCAACATCTCCTTCAAACAACTTATGATAATGATTTTTCACAAAGGCAGTGCATGAACCGCTGGGAGAAATGATCAGTCGTTTGCCTTCGAAATCCCGAAAAAACTTTTCTGCCAGATCCCGGCTTTTATCCCAGTGTCCGCTGTTATAGAACGGCTGCCCGCAACAGGTTTGATCGGGGTTATAATGTACATCACACCCTACCCTTTCCAAAATTCTGATGGTATTAAAGGCCGTATCAGGGTACAACTGATCAATAAAACAAGGAATAAATAAATCAACTTCCATCATTTGCTCTTTAAAACAAAAATAATTGTTTTTAACGAAGGAAGGTCAGAAAAAGCACTTAAAGTATAAACAGGGCCCGGCGTGTTCATGCACTTTAATATCGAGGCACGCGCGTTCCAAGCCTCTATTCCAGCGTTCTATTCCCTTTTATATGCTTTGGAAAATATGGACAATGCCTGCAACCATTCCCACAACAATACCCACGATCCTTATGGTATTTTGAAAGAAAAATGCGAAAACCTCTCGGGTCCATTTCATAATCTTCTCCTTCAATCAGGGGGCGCTCATTGTAGTAATCTTCCACCATCGTTCTAAACTAAGAAATTGCTTCAAGTACGAATCCGGCATTTCTTAAGTCATTCCAATATCCGGGATATGATTTTGACACCACCTCAGGATCGTTAATTATTAATCCTGGAAATTTTATGGCCGCAGGAGCAAAAGCCATGGCCATGCGATGATCTTCGTAGGTGTGGATGGTTGGATTCTTCTGTGCCTCACACATCGCACCATCCCACTCCAATACGTTTTCCTCGCTCTCTCGCAGTTGATACCCGAGCTTTGCCAATTCTGTAATTAAGGCATACATGCGGTCTGTTTCCTTTATTTTCAGGCTTTGAAGTCCGGTAAATCGAAAATGAATGTTATTAAGTGTTGCAGCCACCACAAGAGTTTGCGCAAGATCGGGCTGATCAATAAAGTTGATTTCCAGCAAACCATTTTTTACTTTCCCCGGCTTTAATTTGACACCTTCTGGTGAAAACAAACTCTGAACCCCTAATTTTTCAAACATCTGACGACACTGACTGTCACCCTGGAGGCTTTCTCTTGTTAAACCTGCAATAAAAACCGATCCTTTCTGAAACAGAGACAAAACCTCATACCAATAGGATGCTGCCGACCAGTCCGGCTCAACAGTAATCTCCTTAACCTTATATGTTTGTTGCTCAATCCGAATTACATTCCCCTCCCAAACATAATTCACACCAAAATACTGCATCAGTTTCAGTGTTTGTTCAATGTAAGGTTTTGAGATTATCTTATTTTTTAATTTAAGGGTCAGGCCATCCTCCATGTAAGGTGCAATCATCAGCAAGGCCGAAATATACTGACTGCTCACGTTCCCTTCCAGTTCAATCTCCTTTCCTCTCAGGGCACTGCCAAAAATCTTCAGCGGCGGGTATCCTTCCTTCTCCAGGTACTCAATTTTCGCTCCAAGATCCATCAAAGCATCCACCAATATTTTAATGGGGCGATTCTTCATGCGTTCACTACCGGTAATTACCCACTCTCCCACAACCTTAGATAAAAACGCCGTCAGGAAACGCATGGCTGTTCCGGCAGGACCAACATCAAAGGTTGTACTATTTGAATTCAAAGCCTTCCAGAGCACCTGGGTATCATCACTGTCACTTAAATTTTTAATTTCCAGTGGACTATAGCTTAAGGCATTAATTATGAGTGCCCTGTTACTAATGCTCTTGGACGATGAAAGGTTAATTTTGACATCAATTTTTGATGGAGGAACTATTTTGTATTTCATATTCGAATTGAATCAAGATTTACGACATGAGAGCCAAGATGCAAGAATCAAGATATCAGATTTTAAATTTATTTTTCTTCTATGCTTTTTAGATAAAAGCGAAGTGAATCGTACACTTCTTCTATTGTGCAGTTAACATCCACCTCAACTTTTCCAATCCCTTTCATAAGCGTGAAGTTTATCCTTCCGTCTTTATTTTTTTTATCGTGCAGCATTAAATTATAAAGCGTTTCAAAGTCGCCTTCTGAATATTTAAACGCACCATAAAAGGAATTAACCATCTCAAGCACTTTATCCAGCAGGTCTTTTGGAAAACCCATTTTAACATGCGACAAATAAAGCTCTGACACCAGTCCCCATGCAACCGCATACCCATGTAAAACAGGTCGGTTTGAAATCATCGCAAAGGACTCAAACGCATGACCGATGGTGTGACCTAGATTCAACGACTTCCGAATTCCTTTTTCGTATGGATCTACTTTCACAACTTCTGCTTTAACCTGAATGGATTCTCCCACCAGTGGTTTTAATGCAACCAGGTCAGGTTGACTTAGTCCATATGTACTTATTTTTGACCAGTGACCCTCATTGCTTATCAGTCCATGCTTAATCATCTCAGCATAGCCGGAAAGGAAATTTTCGTGATCGATTGTTTCTAAGAAGATGGTATCAACCAAAACAACATTGGCGTGCCGTATGACTCCGATTTCGTTTTTAAATTTCTTGAAATTTATTCCGGTTTTTCCGCCGACAGCGGCATCAACAATAGACAACAGCGTGGTTGGTATATTTATGAAATCGATGCCTCGTTTAAAGGTAGAAGCGGCAAAACCACCCAAATCGGTTACCATGCCGCCGCCCAGGTTGATCAGCAATGAATGGCGATCTGCACCATTGTCAGTCAAATATCCCCAAACATCGGCAATGGCCTCAAGGTTTTTATGCTCGTCACCAGCTTTGATTGTAATTGTTTTTGCATGCTGAAGCCCGTCCACATCCTTGATGATATCAAAACAGTACCGCAAGGTATTGTCATCCGTTAAAATAAAAATATTTTGGGGATTATAGTTTTTTAAATAAGGTTTGATATCCTTCGCGATATCACTGCAAATTACAACCTTGCTTTCATTCAATTCCATACAATTTCATATTTGGATCACAAAGGTAGTGAAAGTAAATAGTTTGAAAAATTTTGATTCGCTCTCCTAACGATGACACTCAATGTTGCTTTATCTGATGGACAGCGTCCACCACCCGTTCCATGAGCCATTTTGGCGTTGATGTTGCACCACAAATCCCTATTTTTTCGGCAGATTTGATCCACTCTGCAGTTATTTCAGGGGCTCCGGTAATAAAGTAACTGTTCTTGTTTTCTTTTCGGCACTCCTCAAAAAGCACCCGACCATTGGAGCTCTTCCTTCCGCTAACAAAGAGGATAACATCCTTTCCACGTGCAAATTTCTTTATTCCGGGAATACGTTTTGAGACCTCTTTGCAAATTGTATTGTTTATAAACACTGTATCTGCGTTTTTAGACAATGCTTTGATCTTCTCGCCCAGAGCCTTAAATTGATCCTCCATTTTAGTGGTTTGAGAATACAATCGGATGGGTCTGTCCAAATCAAGCGAAGCAATATCGTCTTCATTCTCAACAACAATGGCAGTTCCATCCGTTTGTCCAACAAGCCCATTCACTTCGGCATGGTGTTTTTTGCCGTAAATAACCACTTGTCCTCCATCCTGCTTACAAAGCTGATAGCCCTCTCTCACTCTTTTTTGTAGGCGCAATACCACAGGACATGTGGCATCCACCAGCTGAATGTTATTATCTTTAGCCGTCAGGTAACTTGATGGTGGTTCCCCATGGGCTCGAAGCAACACTTTGCTGTTTTTTAAATTTGTGTAATCCTGATAGTCGATGGTTTCAAGACCACGGTCTTCCAATCGCTTTAATTCTTTTCCGTTATGAACAATATCCCCTAAACAATACAAAGCACCTTCTTCATCAAGTACTTCTTCTGCTTTTTTTATCGCATTAACAACCCCAAAACAGAAGCCTGATCCCTCATCTATTTCAACAGTATAAGCCATCATTT
>JBFHER010000104.1:0-12071 GCA_041584055.1 Bacteroidales bacterium | reverse complement strand
TGTCTCTTTGCACAAGTAACAGCATATTATTACCATTTCAATTGAATTTTCAGCGATTGATCATCGGTTCCAAAATTTCTTTGGCACGTTTAATAGAGGATACTTTGTTAAATACAACATTCAATCTGTCGTTTCGTTCTTTCACTTTTCCAAGATGACTGTTGTGCTGAAGGTACTGTAAAACACCTCTAAATACATTGCTTGCAAAATAGTCTGATGTCTGATCACTGATAAAGTAGGCGAGCAGCTTATTCCCTTTCAGAACCAGTTTTTCAAAACCAAGTTCCATGGCAAGCCAACGCAGACGAATGACCTCGATGAGTTGAGCAGCTTCTTCCGGAAGGGCACCAAAACGATCTGTTAAATGCGCCACATATAAGTCCAGTTCTTCCTGATCTTTTACGGCATCCAGTTCTCTGTATTGATTAATTCGCTCAGCCGGTGAAGGAATGTAATTACCTGGGAACATAAGGTTGAGATCCGTTTCTATGGTACAGTCGGTTAAATATGCTGAGCTGCTTTGATTGTTCTCATCCTCAAACACATCCTGAAACTCTTCTTTTTTGAGTTCCTGCACCGCTTCATTTAATATTTTGTGATATGTTTCCAATCCTATATTCTCAATAAAACCGCTCTGTTCTCCGCCCAACATGTTCCCGGCGCCACGAATGTCAAGATCCTGCAAGGCAATCTGGAAACCGCTGCCTAAGTCCGAAAAGCTTTCGATGGCTTGCAATCGTCGTGAAGATTCGGCAGGCAAGGTGCTTAAGGGGGGAGCCAGAAGGTAACAAAACGCTTTCTTGTTAGAACGACCCACCCGTCCACGTAGCTGATGTAGATCGCTTAATCCATAATTTTGAGCATCATTGATGATGATCGTATTGGCATTGGGGATATCCAGACCTGATTCAATTATAGTGGTTGCTATCAATACATCATATTCTCCTGCCATAAAGGCAAGCATCACCCGTTCCAGCTCTTTTCCATCCATCTGGCCATGGCCAATGATGGTGCGTGCATCAGGAACAATACGGTTCACCATATGTTCCACTTCCTTGATGTTTTGTATGCGGTTGTTGATGAGGAAAACCTGACCTTCACGATCAAGTTCATAATTGATGGCTTCCCTGATCACTTCCTCATTGAACGAATGAAGTTCCGTAAGAATGGGGTAGCGGTTGGGGGGAGGAGTGTTGATGATGGATAGATCGCGCGCACCAAGCAAAGAAAATTGCAGGGTTCTTGGGATGGGTGTCGCGGTCAAGGTGAGGGTGTCTACATTAACCCTGAGCTGTTTTAGTTTTTCTTTAACGGACACACCAAATTTTTGTTCCTCATCAATGATAAGTAGTCCAAGGTCTTTGAACTTCACGTCCTTGCTTGTAAGGCGATGTGTTCCGATAAGAATGTCAACCTTGCCTTCTTTAAGCCGTTGCAATGTTTCTTTAATCTCGGCTGGCCTTCTGAATCTGGAAATGTATTCGATATTGACAGGAAAGTCTTTAAGCCTTGATTTAAATGTGTTGTAATGTTGAAATGCGAGAATGGTTGTTGGTACCAAAATGGCCACCTGTTTGTTATCGGTGGCAGCTTTAAATGCTGCACGGATGGCAATTTCTGTTTTTCCAAACCCCACATCACCACAGACCAATCGATCCATGGGGACAGCACTTTCCATATCCTTTTTAACTGAAAGGGTTGATTTTAACTGATCTGGCGTGTCTTCGTAAATAAAAGAAGCTTCAAGCTCTGTTTGTAAATATGAATCCGGAGAGTAGGCAAAGCCTTGTTCCTTCAGGCGCTCTGCGTATAGCTTTATTAAATCCCTGGCGATGTCCTTGACTTTTGTTTTGGCCCTCTGCTTAAGGCGTTGCCAGGCACCTGTCCCAAGCTTATGTACGGTTGGAGGTGCACCGTCTTTACTTTTATATTTTGATAAGCGATGCAGGGCATGTATGCTGACAAACAGAACATCCTTGTCTTTATAGCTAATTTTTACAACTTCCTGCGGTTTGCCGTTTATCTCTGTTTGTATCAAGCCATCAAAACGACCAATGCCATGATCGGTATGCACTACATAATCCCCAGGATTCAGCTGGTTTAATTCCTTTAGTGTTAAACGTGCTTTCCCGGATTTTAAGCGGTCCGATTTTAGTTTGAATTTATGAAAACGTTCAAAGATCTGATGATCGGTGAAAATACAAATCTTTAAATTATGGTCTGTGTACCCCGAATGGATTGTATTTGCTACGGGCTTAAAAGCAATGGGACGTCCCTGATCCTCATAGATGGATTGCAGGCGTTCAATTTGTTTCTCACTGTTACTGCAAATGTACACGGTGTATCCTTCGGATTGTTTCGATGCAATTGAGTCAAAAAGAAGGTCAAAGTTTTTTTGAAAAATTTCCTGCGGTGTGGTATGAAAGGAAACCAGCTTGTCAGTATTCTGATTTGATCGGATGCCGAAGTCAAAGATGGTGGATGATTGAATGCCATTAAGGAATTCGGAACCAGTGATGAGCAGGTCGGCAACCTGTTTGGCTTCGTTGTTTGTTACGAAATATTCAGCACAATCATCATAGATCTGATTCATTTTAGCCTTTATCAGTTCCTTTGATTTTATCCACAAGAGCTTTTCCTGACTGATAAAATCGAACAACGAAATGTATGCTTTATCAAAGGTTCCCGTTTGTATGTTTGGAATGATTGAAATAGATTCACACCCGGAGAGGGACAGCTGTGTTTCTGTGTCAAAGGTGCGGATACTCTCCACTTCGTTGCCAAAAAAGTCGATTCGGAAAGGGTGTTCGTTCGAAAACGAAAAGATATCAATAATGCTTCCACGAATGCTGTATTGTCCAGGTTCAAAAACAAAGTCTACGCGTTCAAATTTAAGATCTTCCAGAACTTCCTGAATAAAAGAGGTGTCCACCTTTTCATCCACGGATAGATTCATTGTTTTCGCTTTCATTTTGGAGGGGCGTATTACCTTCTCTGCAATTGCTTCAGGATAGGTAACCACAACACATTGTTTCCTGGAATTTAGCTTTTTAAGAACCTCGGTTCGCAGGATAATATCCGCTGTTTCAGGCTGATTAAATTTGATGGAACGCTTGTAGGATGCCGGGAAGAAATAGGCAGCATCTTCGCCGATAAGAGGCATTAGATCATTGTAAAAATAGGCAGCTTCTTCCTTGTCTTCCAGGATAACAATGGATGTTTGTTTTGTCTTTTTAAAAAAAGCAGCAGCGATGAATGCAAGGGATGATCCATTTAAGCCATCCAGATAACAATTCTGATCAATGTTTAATGCCTGAAGCTGATCCGCTTCAAGGTATAAATTCAAAAGTTCTTTTAGTTCCAACGACGAAATTCTTTAAGACTGCAAAAATAGGGACTTCGTTTTGATTATCCCCAAACAATTTAAAAATGTTGCAGTGGCTCGGGTTTATTCTGCATTTAGCGCAAGATTGAAAACAATTTAAACGCTCAATCGTTGAATATATAAATAGCCAATCAGGGCAAAACAAGTCGGTTTTTGATGTTTTTGCCTGAAAAAGTCGAATCATGGGACGAAATGAAGGAAAAAGGAATGATAAAAAGCATTAAACAAATTGTTCCAGCACAATTGGTGAACATGGGAGGCATCATTCTTGATCAGCCACTTCCTTACAGAGGTATTGACCAGGTGGATCCATTTTTATTAATTCATCATTGGTCACATACCATGGAAGGGGGGAAGCGACAACAGGATGTTGGTGTAGGGCCACACCCGCATCGTGGTTTTTCTCCGGTGACTTTTGTCTTTAAAGGCGGCGTTCATCACCGTGATTCGCTGGGAATCAGCAGTGAGGTATTTGCCGGTGGGGTGCAGTGGATAAACAGTGGTCGAGGAATTATTCACAGTGAACGTCCTGTAAAAGAATTGGCCGAGTATGGTGGTGATTTTGAGATCATTCAACTGTGGATTAACATGCCTGTGAAAAATAAAATGGACGCTCCTGCCTATTATCCCCTTCACAAAAACACCATACCCAAATGGCAATCCGACGACAAATTAATAAGTGTCCATGTGGTTTGTGGCTCGTTTAATGATTTAAAGGGCTCAGTAAACCCACTCAGCGAGATGTCGATCTTCAGGCTTGAACTTAAAAAAGGAGGACGATTGACAATTCCTGTGCGTGAATTTGATAATACACTTCTGTATTTGCTTGATGGCAGACTTAACTCAGGTAACGAAAATGTGATTCCCAAAGACCTTCTGATTTATGATTCCCATGGTGATACGGTTGAAATTACTGTTGTTGAAGATTCAAATGCGATTTTTCTCAGTGGGGAACCACTCAATGAGCCCATGTACTCGCATGGCCCATTTGTGATGAGTTCTCAGCGTGAAATAGTGCAGGCGATCAATGCATATCAGGATGGTGAGATGGGAAGTTTAAAGGAAGTGTTTGATTAAGCAAATAATTTTAAATCATTTAAATAAAGAGTTATGGATAAGCCGGTACGAGCAGGTGATGCACCAATGCCTGTTGAATTAGAAGCAGGAAAAACGTATGCCTGGTGTGCATGCGGACGATCAAAGAATCAACCTTTTTGTGATGGTTCCCATGCGTCAACATCATTCTCACCAAAGTTATTTAAGGTAGAGAAAAGTGGCACTTATTATGCCTGCATGTGCAAAGCAAGCAATAATAAACCCTTTTGTGATGGATCGCATAAAAAGTAATTGCATGTCTGTTTTCATAGTTTCGCTTTGTTGCATCTTTGAATAAAAGCATGCTATCCAGTAAATAATTCATGATTTTATATTTCTTTGCACAAAAGAAAAGAATGAAATGTCGTCCGAATTGCGGCGCTTGTTGCATTGCCCCGTCCATATCTTCATCGATTCCCGGAATGCCTCATGGCAAGAAGGCAGGGGAGAGGTGCATTCACTTAATGGATGATTACAGCTGTGCCATCTTTGATTCTCCGGATCGCCCCGATGTATGCGCAGCATTTACCGCTGAAGTACTTGTGTGTGGTTCCAACCGTGAAGAAGCCATGAAAATTATTACTGAGCTTGAAGCTTCATAGTCTGTATCTTAGGCTAGAAAGAACTTGTATCGCCGTGATATTGAGTCCCGGACTTATAATACAACACCCCATTCGGTGACAACAAAGCCATTTCTCCGGAAATCTTCTATGTGTGGTGCTGTTAAAGGTGTGCCGCTTGCAGACTGGTTTCCTTTTATAACATAAAACAATCGTAAAACATTGTCCGGTTGTTTTGAAAAGTTCAATTCAATCACATCGTTGATCAGGTGACTTGTCTGTGGGTAAATGGCGTAGGAATCATGCTCTGTTAGCCGTGGTATCCAATAAGTAATAAAGTCCTGAATCTCGTTGTTTTTAAATCCATATCTGGCCATATTCTGCTTGAAAAACATTTCCAGGTCCGCTGATTTGACTGTCCACCCGGCGGATGTTTGCCAAATGTCGGGTTGCTCACTTTCATAGAATAAATAAGTGTAAGTCTTATCGATGATGCCACTTGGGTCAACAGTGATGTGCCAACCCGTCTGATATTCCGGAATTGATGCAATCACACTGCCGCCCATAGGGAAAGCAAGGCTTACATCCAGAGAAATCGTTGATTCAGGATAAATGTAAACATTTGGTTTATATACAACCGCACAATTTTTACAGTTGTCGGGATCATCTTCTGGTTCACAGCCCGGGAGCATAAATCCAATAACACAGATCAAGGCAAAGTACAGTTTGGTATTCCACATGTTTGAATTGCTTAGAATTTAGATTAAAGAGGGACGTGGATATAAATTAGTTGCATTCAATTGGAAATAAAAAAAGCACGGGAAGGTCCCATGCTTTGAATATGTGTTTTTTTGCCTGGTGCTAAAATTATTTGACAGACCCAGGCTAAGAATTATCTGATTGGCATCCAATGTATTTGACGAAAGCCATGCTTTACCATTCTTCATGAGGTACGTGATGCTAGCCCTTTAGTTTTGCCAGACTTTCTTCAATTGTTTTGATCTTACTTTCGGCATCCGCTTTCTTTTGTTTTTCAATGGCAACAACTTTTTCAGGTGCACCACTTACAAAACGTTCGTTGCTGAGTTTTTTCATCACAACGGTCAGAAATCCCTGATTGTATTTTAATTCCTCTTCAAGTTTTGCAATTTCAGCATCCACATCAATCATATCTCCCAGAGGAATTGCAAACTCAGTTGTTTTTACAATGAATGCAGCAGCCGTATTGTCTGGCTTCTCAACTTTCTCCACCTTAACGATATTGCCAAGTTTGCAGATAACCGACAAGAATTCATCCTCATATCCTTCACCCGGAACCACTTGCATGTTTAATTCATCCTTAAATGCAATGTTTTTTTCCTTGCGAATGTTTCGGATGGATGAGATAACTTCTTTCGCCTCTTCGAATGATGTGAGTGTTTGCTTTTTAATCTCACCTGCTTTTGGTTGTTGTGAAATCATAATACTATCACCTTCTGCTCTTTCCTCAATCAATTGATAGATTTCTTCAGTGATGAATGGCATGAATGGATGCAGTACTTTTAAAACACTCTCTAAAAGTGCCAGGGTCTTGTTGTATGTGAGCGCATCGATTGGCTGTTGATATGCTGGTTTTACAGCTTCAAGAAACCAGCCGGAGAACTCATCCCGAATCAATGTATACACCTCCATGAGTGCATCAGAAATGCGGAATTTACTAAAATGATCGTCAAGCGTTGCAAGTGATTCATTTAACTTTGCTTCAAACCATTCGATGGCTTTTGCCGATGATTCCGGTTGTTCTATTTTTGTGTCAACCTCCCAGCCTTTGATTAAGCGGAAAGAGTTCCATAGTTTGTTTGAAAAATTACGTCCCTGCTCGGTTAAACTTTCATCAAACAACAGGTCGCCACCAGCGGGGGAGCAAAACAACATGCCCACACGTACGCCGTCTGCCCCAAACTGTTTGATCAGATCTAGCGGGTCCGGTGAATTTCCAAGTGATTTCGACATTTTACGACGCTGTTTGTCGCGTACCATTCCAGTGAAATATACATTCTTAAACGGCAGTTCCTTGCGATCATAATAACCGGCCATAATCATTCTGGCAACCCAAAAGAAAATGATGTCCGGCGCTGTAATCAGGTCGTTGGTTGGGTAATAATAGTTGATTTCTTCATTGTCGGGATGATCCACGCCATCAAAAACAGACATGGGCCACAACCAACTGGATGCCCATGTGTCAAGCACATCTTCATCCTGGCGAAGTTGCTCCATTGTCAGATCATCATTGCCACTTTGCTTTTTGGCCGCTTCAAGTGCTTGTTCCGGCGTTTCTGCAACAACAAATCCACCATCTTCAAGATAATAAACAGGAATGCGGTGTCCCCACCACAACTGGCGACTGATGCACCAATCCTTCACATTTTCCATCCAGTGACGGTAAAGGTTTTTAAATTTCTTTGGGTGAAATTCGATGTCATCATTTTCAACAGCTTCGAGTGCAGGTGCTGCCAGATCTTTCATTTTAATAAACCATTGTGCCGACAGCTTTGGCTCAATTACCACATTGGTTCTTTCTGAATAACCTACTTTGTTGGTGTAGTCTTCAATTTTAACGAGATTTCCCTGCGCCTCCAGCTCCGGTACAATTTTCTTCCGGGCTTCAAAGCGATCCATCCCAACAAATAATTGTGCGGCCTCGCTCAAGGTGCCGTTATCATTAAAAGTATCAATGGTTTCAAGGTTATGACGCATGCCGATTTCATAGTCATTCACATCGTGAGCAGGTGTAATCTTCAAACAACCTGTTCCAAATTCAATGTCAACGTAGTCGTCCATAATTACAGGAACCGATCGTTTTATCAGTGGCACCAGCACACGTTTTCCTGCAAGGTGTTTAAATCGCTCATCATCAGGGTTAACACAGACAGCTGTATCTCCAAGAATTGTTTCAGGGCGGGTGGTGGCAACAGTAACCCACTCATCCTCTTCACCCTCAATCTGATAGCGAACATAATATAACTTTGACTGCTCTTCTTTGTGATATACCTCTTCATCTGATACCGCTGTTTTAGCCGAAGGATCCCAGTTCACCATTCGTACACCTCTGTAGATGTATCCTTTGTTAAATAAATCAACAAAGATCTTAATCACACTCTTGCTGCGAACTTCATCCATGGTGAATGCTGTACGATCCCAGTCACATGAGGCTCCAAGCTTTTTCAACTGTTCAAGAATGATGCCTCCATGTTTGTGGGTCCATTCCCAGGCATGTTCTAAAAATGCATCACGCGACAGATCAAACTTTGATATCCCCTCTTCTGCCAATTTTGCAACAACTTTGGCCTCAGTTGCAATGGATGCATGGTCAGTTCCGGGTACCCAACATGCATTTTTTCCCTGCATGCGTGCCCGCCTAACCAGGATGTCTTGTATGGTATTATTGAGCATGTGTCCCATGTGCAGCACACCCGTTACATTGGGTGGTGGAATAACAATGGTATAAGGTTCCCTCTCATCAGGTTCTGAATGGAAAAAATTGTGTTTCATCCAGTATGCATACCACTTATCTTCTGTGTCTGCAGGGTTGTATTGACTTGCAATGCTCATCTTATGATTCCTTTATTTATTCAGGCTGCAAAAATAGAAAATTTTGGCGGAGGATGGTGGCTAGAATCGTAAAAGATTTAGCCTGGACTTCATTCAAATCAAAATCCTTTGAATAAATGAGGAATTAAATTTTTAAATGAATGAGCCATTGTTGCTTTTGCTTAATTCTCAATGTAAGCCATAATATTCTGTTTTGTAATGTTTGTTTCTGTCGCCATCTACAGAGTTATGATTAATCGTTACCATTTTTTTCTGCCAAACAGAATCCCCTACAGGACTTTTTATTTTGAAATGGTTGATTCGTTTATCTCCGAAGGAGCGCCAGTATGCTATTAATTAAACGTAACATCGAAGGGTGTCAATGATTTGTGTGGTAGGATTGGTCTAAATGAAATGACAATAGATACAAAACAACGGATCAAAAAAAAGCCCGACACGAATGCCGGGCTAGTTATATTAATGTTCTGATTATTAGTATGCGAACAATGGATACTCCTTCATCAAGGCAACCACTTTTTTACCAACAGCTTTGATTGTTTCTTCGGAATCGACGTTTCCTAAGACCTCATCAATCAGGTCAACAATGGTTCCCATTGTGTCTTCTTTTAGACCTCTGGTGGTAATTGCAGCGGTTCCCACGCGAATTCCTGAAGCCTGGAAAGGAGATCGGGTATCAAATGGAACCATGTTTTTATTGATGGTGATGTCAGCTCTAACAAGCGTGTTTTCAGCAACCTTACCTGTCAGCTCAGGATATTTTGTGCGCAGATCAATCAACATCGAGTGATTGTCTGTTCCTCCTGAGATTACTTTGTATCCCTTTGCAATAAATGCATCCGCCATCACAGCCGCATTTTTCTGAACCTGTGCCTGATACTCTTTGTATTCAGGTTGTAGTGCTTCTCCAAATGCAACGGCTTTTGCAGCAATTACATGCTCAAGAGGTCCACCCTGTGTTCCGGGGAAGACTGCAGAATCCAGAAGGGAAGACATTTTGCGAAGCTCTCCTTTTGGTGTCTTTTTACCAAATGGATTGTCAAAGTCCTCGCCCATCAAAATAATACCACCACGTGGTCCACGCAGGGTTTTGTGGGTTGTAGAAGTTACAATATGAGCATATTTTACAGGGTTTTTCAATAAGCCGGCAGCAATGAGTCCCGCAGGGTGTGCCATGTCGATCATCAGCAAGGCACCAATTTTATCTGCGATGGCACGCATACGCTCATAATCCCACTCACGACTGTAAGCAGAAGCCCCACCAATAATCAATTTTGGTTTTTCTCTGAGTGCAACTTCTTCCATCATATCATAATCAACCAGGCCTGTTGCTTCGTTAACGGAATATGCAATGGGTTGGTACAGAATACCTGAACTATTTACCAGTGAGCCATGTGAAAGGTGTCCGCCGTGTGCAAGATCCAGTCCTAAGAATTTATCGCCGGGATTTAATACAGCAAGCATCACTGCTGCATTGGCCTGTGCGCCTGAGTGCGGTTGAACGTTAGCCCATTTTGCGTCAAATAGTTCTTTTAAGCGTTCTATTGCAATTGTTTCACTTTTGTCAACCACTTCACAACCACCATAGTAGCGTTTGCCAGGCAGTCCTTCGGCATATTTGTTTGTCATGTACGAACCCATGGCTTCCATCACCTGGTCGCTCACAAAGTTTTCAGATGCAATCAACTCAATGCCATTGATTTGTCGTTGATGCTCTTTCTCAATCAGATCGAAAATTAAATCGTCTCTTTTCATTACTAAAAAATTAAACCCTGATTTATATTGATGTTTTTTTTCCTGTTAGAGTTGCAAAGATAATTCTATTTTATGGGAATATAAATTGCACCAATTGAATTTATCAATGCGTTTTGAACATTAGGATCGGCAGTCTGGCTCGTGGCCTTTGCTGTCAGGTACACATTGCGATACTTAAACTTTTTTGTGCAGTTTGGATCCTTTTGATCAGATGTTTTTCTTCACGGAACTAAATCCTGCTGTAACATCCACAGCGGCTGTTGAGCCCATGCTACGGAAATTTTGGAAATTTTTGAAAGTCAGGATCTCTTTTTTCCAAAAAGGCATGTTTTCCTTCCTGTGCTTCTTCTGTCATATAAAACAGAAGGGTGGCATTGCCTGCCAATTCCTGAATTCCAGCCTGACCGTCAAGCTCGGCATTTAAGCCGGCTTTGATCATGCGTAAGGCCATCGGACTGCGTTGCAGGATGGTTTTTGCCCAATCAACAACTTCATCTTCTAATTGATTGAAGGGAACAACTTTGTTTACAAGTCCCATGTCGAGTGCTTCCTGTGCAGAGTATTGCCTGCAGAGAAACCAAATTTCACGCGCCTTTTTCTGTCCCACAATGCGTGCCAGATAGGATGAACCAAAGCCACCGTCAAAACTTCCTACCTTGGGGCCCGTCTGTCCGAATATCGCGTTGTCGGATGCGATGCTCAGGTCGCATATCACCTGAAGCACATGTCCTCCACCGATGGCAAAACCATTGACCATCGCAATGACTGGCTTGGGAATTGATCTGATCTGTTTCTGTAAATCCAATACATTTAAGCGAGGCACCCCATCTTCTCCGATGTAGCCTGCTTTGCCCTTTACATTCTGATCGCCACCGCTACAGAATGCTTTGTCTCCCTCTCCGGTTAATACCACCACTCCAATTTCCTGCATTTCACGGCAAATCACCATTGCTTCACTCATTTCCATTACTGTTTTTGGTCGAAAAGCATTTCGGACCTGAGGACGATTGATGGTGATTTTAGCGATCCCTTCGAAGAATTCGAATTTGATGTCGGTAAATTCTTTTATTGTTTTCCATTCTCTAACTGCCATGATGTATGTTTTAAATGTTTGAAAAAATCGGTTAGTATCTGAGCGTTTTTGTCTGCATCTGTCATGATCTCCAGAATTGCAGTTTTATTAATTTTAGATAGTTTTTTAAGTGCCTCAGTTAACTCATTGATGTTGGATGCACACATGTACGCAACGGAATAATGCCTTGCGAGGTGTTGCATATTGAAAGCATGCTTTGCAGCAAAAATACGATCTGTTTCCGGAAGGCCGGAAGGCCCATCAATGAATTTGAATATTCCACCTCCACCATTGTTTTGTACAATTATTCTTAGGTTGTCGGGAAGTGTTTCTTTCCACAGTGCATTGCTGTCGTACATAAATGAGGTTTCACCAATCACAATAGTATTTATCTTATCTGATGCCAGTGAAAATCCTATTGCTGTCGACAACGATCCATCGATGCCGCTTGTCCCCCGGTTGGCATAATATGCAATGTCATTTCTTGGTGTCAGCCATTCAAAATAACGCACCGAAAGACTGTTGCCAAGGTGCAAAACGGAATCCGCAGGGAGCATTTTTAATATGATGTTTGATACATTAAACTCATCCCACGACAGATTATTCATAAAGCTTT
>JBFHER010000103.1:0-12091 GCA_041584055.1 Bacteroidales bacterium | reverse complement strand
TTCCACCTGTAAATCCCCGCAACAAATGTTCGGTTCTTTGGTGAAAACCTACTATGCACAGGCCAGAAATATTGACCCTGAGAACATTGTGAGCGTTTCAATTATGCCTTGTACTGCCAAAAAGTTCGAGGCAAACCGACCGGAAATGCACGACAGTGGCTTCCGCGATGTGGATTACGTTTTAACCACCCGTGAATTGGCCATCATGATTAAACAGGCAGGGATTGAGTTTATGAACCTTCCGGATGACAAATACGATCGTCTTATGGGAGATTCAACCGGTGCTGCCGTTATTTTTGGTGCAACAGGTGGAGTGATGGAGGCAGCCTTGCGAACTGCCTATGAAATTGTAACCGGACGTGAGGTGCCGTTCGAAAACCTGAATATCAAACCGGTTCGTGGCATGGAAGGCGTGCGCGAAGCTTCCGTGGTAATTGAAAATCCGGTGAAGGACTGGGCCTTTTTGGATGGTGTTGAATTAAAGTGCGCGGTTGCCCATGGACTTGTAAATGCAAAGAAAGTAATGGATTCGGTGAAGAATGGGACATCAAACTATCATTTTATAGAGGTCATGGCCTGCCCTGGAGGTTGCCTGGGTGGTGGTGGTCAACCCATCCCTACCAATCCGGAGATACGTCAAAAAAGGATGGAAGCCATTTATGCTGAAGACGAGGGCATGGAAATAAGAAAATCTCATGAAAACCCCGAAGTCATAAAACTCTACAATGATTTTCTTGGGAAACCCAATGGCGAAAAATCCCATCATCTGCTGCATACCAGCTATGTTGCCCGAAATCGATTTTAGTTTCTTATAATCACTTATAGATAAACAATTGGTTCAAGTAAGGGAGTGCCACACGGGTGGTGCTCCTTTTTTTTTGATTGGCAAAGAAAAGGAATTTGAAAAATGTACCTGTAAAACGATTGTTACAAGTGGTTTATAAGTGCATCGGTTTGTGTTTGAAATCCCATGGATTCACGACAATCATCTTTCTGCGACTTTGCAAATACTTATATCCTTAACGACCGTCAAGTATTTTTTCTTTTACCCCAAAATCATGCCAATGATGGTCGCGCTCAAAAGAGAGGCCAGCGTTCCTCCAAGCAGGGCTTTAAAGCCAAATTCTGACAGCCAGACCTTTCGTTTTGGAGCCAAAGCCCCAATGCCCCCGATTTGAATCCCAATGGAGCTGAAATTAGCAAATCCACAAAGCATATAAGTTGCCATGATAATTGATTTCTGATAGGTAAAGGCACTGCTGGCTTTGAGGTCGGCCAAACTGGCGTAACCAATGAACTCGTTGAGGATTACTTTTTCTCCTAACAGTCTGCCCACCAAAGTGATGTCTTCCTTTGCAACACCAAGCATCCACATGATCGGTGAAAATACATATCCCAGTATAAACTGGAGCGAAAAGCCTTCGTACTGGCCGTTGGTGATCTGAACCACCCATTTGTTAATGCCTGTGTAACGCCCAAAAAGATCATCAAGCATAAAATTGAAAAGGGCGATAAAAGCAATGAACACAAGTAGCATCCCTGCAACATTAACGGCAAGTTTAATGCCTTCGGTGGTGCCATTGGTTATTGCATCCAGGATGTTTGCCCCAACCCGGTCTTTTGTAACCTTTACTTCCTGGTTGATGGTATCAAGTTGTGGAACCAGCATTTTGGAAATCACCACGGCGCCGGGGGCAGCCATTACGGAGGCAGTCAGCAAATGTTTTGCGAACATCAGGCGTTGAACAGGATCATCCCCGCCAAGAAAACCAATGTAAGCGGCAAGAACACCACCTGCAATGGTGGCCATCCCACCTGTCATTACCAGAAAAATTTCTGATCGATTCATCTTGTCCAGATATGCTTTAATCATCAGGGGCGATTCCGTTTGGCCAAGGAAAATATTTCCTGCAACCGACAGGCTTTCTGCTCCGGAAAGGCGCATGGCCCTTGTCATAACCCATGCCAAACCATAGACAACTTTTTGAATGATGCCCAGGTAAAAAAGAACACTTGTAAGGCCGGAGAAAAATATGATCGTGGGCAAGATCTGAAAGGCAAAAATATACCCTGTTTTTGAAAGATCCACCAGGTCTCCCAGCAAAAACAAAGAGCCTTCCTTCGTAAAATCCAGCACCTTGATGAATATCTTCCCTCCAATTTCAAAAAAAGCCTGAATAAATGGAATGTATAAAACACCCAGTGCTAACGTTAACTGAATTGCCAGTCCTATGCTAACCGTGCGCCAGTTGATGTTTTTTCTGTTATTACTGAAGATAAAAGCGATAAACAAAACGGTAAGCATTCCCACAATACCCCTCAAAACGCTGTTAAAGCTAATGCCGCTGCTTTCTATTAATCCAGCGGTGCCTTGCGCAAATAAAGATGTTGTTGGTAGAAAAAGGAAGAGGCTTAAAATGGTAAGCAGGATTTTGTTACGACTCATTTTCTGTTTTCTTTTTTATTTCATCCCTGATTCTTGAGGCCAGTTCATAATCCTCCTTTTTAATGGCTTCCTGCAATCGGTTGTTTAATTCTTCAAGAGAGACTTCGCTGAAGTCGTAGGTTTCAGGTACGTTAACAACGTCGTCCAATGAATCATGGGTCAGCGGTTCAGCCTCTGTTGATTCGGATGCTTCCTCAATGTCAAGTATAATGCCTGCTTTTGATAAAATGTCCTGAGATGTATAAATGGGAACATGAAATCGAAGGGCCAGGGCAACAGCATCTGATGTCCTTGAATCAATGCGAACCTTGTTGCGCGACTGCTCATCAATACAGATCAATTCTGAATAGAAGATGCCATCTTTTAGCTTGTAAATAAATACCTCTTCCAGTTTTATGTTAAATGCAGTTGCAAAGGAAACAAACAAATCGTGGGTTAAGGGACGGGGAGGGGTTAGTCCTTCCAGTTGAATTGCAATGGCCTGCGCTTCAACGCCCCCTATGATGATAGGGATGCGTCGTTCTCCCTCTTCCTCAGCCAGTACCAATGCATATGCTCCTGAGTTGGAATGATTGTACGACAGACCAAGAACGTTTAATTTTACTTTCTCCATAGTGCTCTTTTAAAGACGAAATCTAATGGATCGTTGGATGAATTCGCTTTGAACAAAGATAGTATTTATTCTTAAAAATGAAATTTTGACTTTTTGTAATTTAAAGGTTGCAAAACCACAAAAAAGGATGATTTTGGTCATATTATTTTTAAGGGTACGAATGGATATTGCATTTTAATTACTAATTTTGCTGCTCCTATTTCAGGACTACAATTGATATTAAATTTACTACTGTGGGGAGAGCAATTTTTCTACGATTTAATTAAACTTTATAATGAAAAAACACAACTTTTACGCTGGTCCGTCTATTCTTTCTGAATATGCTATTAAAAATACTGCGGATGCAGTACTTAATTTTGAAGGGACTGGTCTTTCCATCATGGAAATTTCGCATCGAAGCAAAGAGTTTGTTGCGGTGATGGATGAGGCCATCGCATTGTTTAAAGAACTTCTAAACATTCCTGAAGGTTTTGAAGTTGTTTTTCTTGGAGGTGGTGCAAGTATGCAATTTTGTATGGCACCTTACAACTTCTTAAATAAAAAAGCATCCTATCTTGACACTGGCGCATGGGCAGCAAAAGCGATAAAAGAAGGACAATTCTTCGGAGAAGTAGATGTTGTAGCATCTTCCAAAGCTGCAGTTTACAACTATATCCCGAAAGATTACGTGGTATCTGATGATTCAGATTATTTCCATTATACATCAAACAATACAATTTACGGGACTGAGATTAAAATAGATCCAAAGGTGAATGTTCCGTTGATTTGCGACATGTCATCTGATATCTTTTCCAGACCCATTGACTTTTCAAAATACGCATTGATATATGGTGGTGCACAGAAAAATCTGGGGCCTGCGGGGGTTGCATTTGCAATCGTAAATACTGCTCTGTTGGGAAAAGTGGATCGTCCAATTCCAACAATGTTGAATTACAGCACCCATGTATCAAAAGAATCAATGTTTAATACCCCACCATGTTTACCGGTATACACCGTATTACAAACATTGAGATGGTACAAAAGTCTTGGCGGTGTTGAAGCAATTCAAAAGCTGAATGAAGCAAAGGCAGCCTTGTTATACGGCGAAATTGACGCCAATAAAATGTTCAAAGGTACCGTGGTTGATAAGGCAGACCGTTCTGTGATGAATGTTACCTTTATCATGGAAGATGAATACCTTGCATTGGAAAAAGATTTTAACGATTTTGCAGCAACCAAAGGAATTGTTGGTATCAAAGGACACAGAAGTGTTGGTGGTTTCCGCGCAAGTATTTACAACGGAATGAAGATTGAAAGTGTGGAAGTCCTTGTGAAAGCCATGCAGGAATTTGCTGAAAAACATTAAACGAAATTTAACCTAAAGGCGCAGGAGTTTCTTGCGCCTTTTTTAATAAACTAATTATTATGGCCAAAGTACTTGTTGCAACAGAAAAACCATTTGCACCAGCCGCCATCGATCTGATCAGGGATGTTGTTGAAGGTGCCGGATTTGAATTAGCATTGCTGGAACGTTATTCTGATAAATCGGAGTTGCTTGATGCAGTGAAAGATGCGGATGCCATCATTATTCGCAGTGATATTATTACAGAAGAGGTGATCGCCGCTGCTGTCAGTCTTAAAATCGTGGTCAGGGCAGGTGCCGGATACGATAATGTTGATTTAGCAGCAGCAAGTGCAGCAGGTGTTTGTGTGATGAACACACCGGGACAGAATTCGAATGCTGTGGCTGAGTTGGTGCTCGGCATGATGGTATTTATGGCCCGAAACGGTTTTAATGGAACAGCAGGTTCTGAATTAAAAGGTAAGAAAATAGGAATTCACGCATATGGAAATGTTGGCGTAAACGTTGCACGCATTGCAAAAGGCTTTGGCATGGAGATTGCTGCCTACGATCCCTACTGTGAAGATAAGATTGTTGCCGATGGCATCGAGCTGTTTACTGATTTGAAAGCTTTCTATGCAGCTTGTGATTACATTTCTTTGCATATTCCTGCAAATGATCAAACAAAAAAATCAATTAACTACGAACTGATCAATCAAATGCCTAAGGGAGGAACAATTGTGAATACCGCCCGAAAAGAAGTCATTGATGAAGAAGGTTTGATGAAAATAATGGCTGATCGTCCTGATTTTACCTACATCTCTGATATTGCACCGGACTGCAAGGCTGAGATTGCTGAAAAATTTGAAGGTCGTTTCTTGTTTACACCAAAGAAAATGGGTGCTCAGACAGGGGAAGCAAACATCAATGCGGGTGTTGCCGCAGCGAATCAGATTGTGGCATTCTTAAAGGATGGTGACGAAACGTTTAAGGTAAATTAAAAAAAAGATACAATGGCGATTATAAAGCCTTTCAAAGGACTTCGACCCCCAAAAGAAATTGCAAAAGAACTCTCATGCCTGCCCTATGATGTGATGAACAGTGCAGAAGCTGCTGAAATGGCACAGGGGAAAGCACATTCTTTATTGCACATCACAAAGGCCGAGATTGATTTACCCGAAGGAACAGATGTTCATTCAGATGCGGTTTACAATAAGGCTGTTGAAAACTATAAGAAATTTATTAAGAAAGGATGGTTGGTCCAGGAAGATGAACCAAAGTATTACATCTATGCGCAAACCATGGACGGCAGAACGCAATATGGTATTGTGGGATGTGCCGCCTGTGCCGACTATGAAAATGGCATCATAAAAAAGCATGAGCTAACGCGTCCTGATAAGGAAGAGGATCGCATGGTGTTAACCCGTCATGCAAATGCCAATATTGAGCCTGTTTTCTTTTCTTACAAAGCAGTCCCTGAAATTGACTCGATTGTAGAAGATGTTGTTTCTTCACAAGAAGCGGATTATCGTTTTATAGCCGATGAAGATGGTTTTGGTCATGCTTTTTGGGTGATCAATGATGCAGAAAAAAATGCCCAACTGGAAGTGTTGTTTGCAACAAAAGTACCGTTTACCTACGTTGCGGATGGACACCACAGAACTGCGGCAGCAGCTCGCATAGGAAAAGAGAAAGAAGCTCAGAATCCTAAGCATACAGGGAATGAGGAGTACAACTTTTTTATGGCTGTGCATTTTCCCGATAATCAATTGAAGATCATTGATTATAACCGCGTAGTGAAAGACCTGAATGGCCTTTCGGAGGAAGCATACCTGAATGCCTTGTCTGAAAACTTCATTGTTGAAGAAAAAGGTGCCGCAATATACAAACCAGACAGATTGCATAACTTCGGAATGTATCTGGATGGAAAGTGGTATTCTTTAACTGCAAAAGAAGGGACCTATGATGATGCAGATCCAATTGGGATCCTGGATGTAACCATTTCTTCGAATTTGATTTTCAGAGACATTCTTGGCATCGAGGATTTACGCACAAGCAAGCGCATCGACTTTGTGGGGGGAATCAGGGGATTGGAAGCACTTGAAAAACGCGTGGATTCGGGCGAGATGAAAGTTGCGTTTGCACTTTATGCCGTTTCCATGGATCAATTGATTAACATCGCAGATTCAGGCAATATCATGCCACCAAAAACAACCTGGTTTGAACCTAAATTGCGCTCAGGTTTGGTGCTGCATTCATTGGATTAAGGATTCAATAATTTAAATTATATAGCCCCGGGCATTGCGTCCGGGGCTTTTTTTTGTCTGAATAACTCATTGGCACGATGGTTTTTTTGTCATCAGGTCTCTTATTTGCCTTTCAGGATGCGCGGTAAAGTGGTAAATAAGACATTAAAGCGATAAAGAACAGGTCTGCGCGATCACTTCGTATCAGACTTGCTTCCCCACGGGATGCGACCGGGCTTGGTTATGTTTCGCACCGCTCGAGCCGTTATCATGTAATTACATCAACATGTGCCTGCGGAGCAGTTTCTGGATAAGATTCAACGTTTTCAAGGGAACCCATGACGCTTTCAAGTTATGGGGAGTTCCCCGTTTGATTTAATTTAAATTTGGTAATGAATTAAGAACAATCAACTTTTATAAATACGTCGCAGTACCTTGTATTGCAGACATAAATTAAAAACATCATGAAAACACTTTACTCCCTGTTACTGGTACTATGTCCTTTGCTCTTGCATGCCGAAGTCAATTTAAAAGACAAGGATGAATTATTTTCTAGTCAAAGGGGCATTGCATTGACAAAGAAGCTAACGACTCTAACCAAACCAAAGTCTGTAACCGTTAATCCAAATGCTCTAAACAAAATAACTTACGAGGATGGTTCTAAGAAAGAAATCACCTACAATTCTGCTGGGGAGGTTCTTACTTTTAAATCTTACGCAGAAGATGATGGAAATATTTATTTAGATGATTCGGAAGTTTGCACTTACAACGAGCGCGGGCAATTATTGACGCAAGCAGTATCTAAGTATGATTTGTTTGCAAATGCATTAATTACTCAGTGGAAATACGTTTATACCTACGATGATTATGGCCGATTAACATCTGAAATCGCCTATTTAGTGGGTGATTATGCACCTTACGATTTGGCATACGATACAAAGGAAGAGTATGTATATGCCGATGACGGTAGTTTCGAAATAACAATGTACAATTGGAATGAAGGATGGAGTCTGGACCACAAAGAGAAATGTTATGCACTGTGGGGAGGTGATTGGGAGGCAGCTCCTGACGGCAGTTCCACAACCTTGTATCTCGAAAGAATAGATAGTCTGTTTGCCCTTGTAAAAATAGAAGAGGACACCTGGTTTCTTGCTGGGAAGATGTATTTCATTTATCAGGATTACGACAAGCTCACGGAGGAATATACGGAGGAATATGATGAAGACGGATCAATTGATAGTAAGAGTCGTACGCAATGTAGCTATAACGAAAATGGCGATTTGCTCTTAAAAACATTTTCAAATTATAGCCAAATGGATGATGAGTGGATCATAGCTATCCAGAATGAGTTTGAGTATAACGACGCAAATCAAATTACAATGAGCGAAGATCGAACCTTAAGCTGGAGTTCAGGCAATCTGGTTCCCACAATCCGTAACACCTATGAGTATGATGAAGATGGAAACTTGAAGGTTAAGTCCCTTTACTTCTATGATTTTGCGAATGAAGGTCAGCTTATCTTATCAGGTAAGTTCGAGTTTACATACAAAGCCCTTAATACTAATAACATAATGCTTCCCTACAGCGATATTGGTTACTATTCTCATTCTCATGATTTTTATGACAAAGCGCTCTATGCCAGGGCAGCAATTAGTGAAGTGAAGCACTATGATTACAGTTATAGTACTGAAAGCCTGGAGTATGAAAAAACAGGGACTTATTATTATTCAGAATATACAGGTGCTGTTAATGCAATAAACGAGACGAAAGAAATGAAGGTGGGCATGTATCCTAATCCGGCAAGCGATAACATCACTTTGAAGTATAATCTGATGAAGCATGGATCTCTGGATATTTATACGATCACTGGACAGCGTGTTGAAACAGTCATTCTCTCGGGGAATCAGGTGAGTGTTGATGTGAGTCATTTAAATTCAGGCGTCTATTTATTTGTAGTGCAGGATGAGACGGGACGAAAGCATTGTCAACAAATTATAAAGGAATAGCTGATGAGATCACATCTCCCGCTGCACTACAGGGGGATGTGGTTTTATTCCAATCAAATGAATTCATCTAATTAACATAATCACAATCAATACCTATTACAATGAAAAAACAGATACAATTGATGCTTATTTGTCTTGTTTGCATAACCTTTGGTGCTCAGGCTCAGCAAGCTCAGAGGTATGCAATAAAGTCGGGTTACCTAAAACTTGAGTTAAGTGGAAATACTGTGGGAACAAAAGAATTATGGTGGGATAACTATGGTGATAAAACCTGTGAAATCGAAAAATCTACAACAACTACAAAAGTTTTTGCTATAAAAAGTGTTGATGAAAAGCACACGCTGACGATTCTTGATAAAAACAAATATTGGGTGGTTGACTATCTGAATGCTCAAGCGACGACAGGACATGTGCTTGGGTATCAAACCGGGCAGGAATTGTATTCCTCTATGACCGAATCGGAACAGAAAGAACTTGAAGAAGAGGTGCTTGCAGACTTTGGTGGACAGCGGCTCGGATCTGAAAAACTGGGGAGCTATAACTGTGAAGTGTTTAAGGTGCTTGGCGTAAAAAGCTGGATTTACAAAGGACTTCCGCTTAAAACTGAGGGGACCGTTTTAGGCATTTCCAGTAATAACATGTTTAAAGAGTTTAAGCCTGGAATAAATGTGCCTGCTTCTAAATTTATAGCGCCAAATGATGTGTCATACGAAAACTTGAGTTCCGCTTCGTCTGAGCTTTGGGGAGATATTTTAGAAGAAGGGGAGGAGGAAGTAGTAAGCCACCCATTAAGCTACGATTATGACAAGTTTAAAAATGTGATAGACAAATTTACTTATCCCGGATTTATTTGCAGAGGAACAAACAATGTAGATGGCATGTATGCCAGTACATTTACAAAGGGGTTCAGCAACTCTTTAATGATTATTGCACAGTCAGGCAAAAATACGGAGGATGGAGAATACAATATGCACGAGTCTTTTATGCTTAATGGTCAAAAGTGCCATTATGGAGAAATAGAAGATGAGGATGGAACTGCTTTGCTTATTGAATATCCGAAAAATGAAATGGTGGTTGTTATTGCAAGTATCCCATCACTCGGAAAGTCAGAATTGGTGGCGATAGCTAAAAAATTGAATTTTTAAAAATAGGGTTTAAATAACTGCAATATCTATTGGGCATAATACTTGAGAGATCAATACGCAATTGTGAAAATAAATTCAGAACCAACGCCTATCTCGGAGTTTACCCATATTTTACCCCCAAGCAATTCAGCAAGTTGACGTGCAACCGATAACCCAATCCCTGCACCATCATGATTTCTTGAATGGGTCGTGTCTATCTGATTGAAACTGTCAAATATGTATTCAAGTTTGTTGGATGGGATTCCAATGCCAGTGTCTTTTACAAAGAAGGTAAGTAAGTCTTTGCTGTCATTGTGATCAAAATAGCAACCAAAACTGATGTGCCCTTCTTTTGTGAATTTAAGTGCATTTTTCAGAAGGTTTATAAGTATCTGTTTGAGCTTGGTTCTGTCTGTGTGGATAAGTTGATCTTCAGGCAGATTGTAGTTCAATTGAATATCTATTGTGTTGATTCCCATGCGGGCGCGTTCTGCTGTGATAATGGAATTGATCTCAAGGAGTAATTTGTGCAGTGAGATTTGTTCTTTTTTTAATTTAACAGCACCGGTTTCAATGAGGGTAATGTCAAACAAACCTTCAACCAGTTCCAGCAAATGATTCCCACTTGTATATATAATGTCTGCGTAATCTTTTGTGTCCGGACAATTGGATTCATTTTTTAGTATTTCTGAAAATCCGATGACCGCATTCAGCGGTGTGCGGAGCTCATGCGACATGGTTGAAAGAAATGCTGATTTGACACGATCAGCCTGCTTTGCACTGGCCAGGGCTTTATTTAATTCTTCTTCTGACTTTTTTCGTGCAATGGAGATGGATATTTGCTGAGATACGTGTTCCAATAATTCCAGATCCACCGAACTAAACGCATTTGCATCTGTGTAACTTTGAACAGCCATCACTCCAAAACAATTTTCTTTGAAAATTAAAGGGATTCCCAGCCATATTTTCGACGCAGGTCCAATAAGTTTGATTTTGTCTTTTTTTTCTAAATCTTCCATTACGTTTGGCGTGGCCAGCAAAGGAGATTTTGTTTCATAAACATAGGCAGAGATGGATTTATCTGCGGGAAATGATGTGAAATTCAAATCATCATCGTAAATGTCATTATAGTAGGGCAAATAAAATGAATCGTCTGCCGGTTGATAAATAGCAACATAGAAATTAGTTGTATCAATTAGTTTCGAAAGTTGATCTTTGATGATAACAATCAGTTCCTCTAATGAATCTGTGGTTCCTATTGCATTGGAAATGTTATAAACGATTTTACGCGTAAGGTCGTTGATCCGTTTTTGGGTTATGTCTTCTATTGTTCCGATGATGTACTGCGTACGTCCGAAATCATCTTTTAACGCTGTGTTAACGATTTTTGCCCAGATAACTGATCCATCTTTTCTGTAATAGCGTTTATTCTGGGTTACATGGTCTGCTTCAGAATTCAGTAGTTTTTTTAGGTTTTGTAAACTTAGATCGATGTCATCCACATGGGTGATAGTGGTCAAGTGTTTTCCTTCAAGTTCAGTTTTTGTATAACCAAGCATTCTGCAAAGTTCGGGATTTGTTTTTGAGATAATCCCTTCTGTGGTTAACACGCCAATGCCATGTGGACTTTGTTCAAATAAATATTGAAAACCCTTGTCAGACTCAAGTAGGTTTAAATCAGCTGAGTAGCAAGCATTTGCTTTTTGTCTTGATTTGGATATACGCATGAAGAATATCTTTTGGCTAAAGATAGGCAAAATAATGCAGGTGATATTAAGTAAACCCAAAATTAACATTCATTCATGTAGGCATTGCGCGTAGCCAATAATATTGTTTTAATAAAAAAGAGAGTGCTCGCAAGGGGCACCCTCTTTTTATTAATTTAGTATGAGAATGGTTATTGTATTATAACTTTTTGAAATTCAATAATTTTCGCGTTCTGTTCAATTAGAATTATGTAGCATCCAGAAGATTTTGTGGAAAGATTAATGTTTGTTTTCATTTGTAAGTTACTTTCAGTCAATACTTTTTGACCATTCAAGTCGAACACATGGACATTAAATGCTTCACCATTGTTCACTTCTATATTAATGATTCCATTTCCAATGGTTGGGTAAATGAAACTTTCTGTAACTTGCTTAGATGTGGCTTGCGTAAACATGCCTTCCTGATCGTCTGGTATACCATTACCATCATCGTCTGCATCTTCATTGTCGCCTGTGCCGTCGCCGTCGTTGTCTGATGATTCATTTGCATCGGTAGGGAAGGCATCGTCCTTGTCGTTCACGCCGTCGCCATCTGTGTCCGCCACAATTGGATTTGTTCCTGCACTTAT
>JBFHER010000102.1:0-12129 GCA_041584055.1 Bacteroidales bacterium | reverse complement strand
CCTGGGCTTTGAGTCCTATTCCAACAATGAGCCCAACTGCGATAAGTAATTTAAACTGGTGTTTCATTGGTTATTTAGATATTTGATTTTTCGTTTAATAATAATTGTTCCAATACTTTTATTCCCTGGCTGTTGGCAATGCCTCTGATGTGATATTGAATGACCTGTGGCATGAAATTGGGATCCGATAATTCCGCATGTGTAAAAACAGAGTTAATTTCCATTGAATGATTGATACGACTGAGATAAAACTTCGCTATCAAGGTTTCGTCTACATCTTCCCGATACAATCCTTCTTTTTTTCCCTGACGTATATTGTTTATTACCATGCTTTTTATTTTTTCCATCCTATTTACTCTGAATTTTGAATAAATTTTAGGGTAATATTTTTTTAAGTCAAATTCTGCAGAAGGATTTTGTTCACGTATCATTTTACTTACCATAAAATTAACCTTCCACAAGGATTCAACGGCATTTAAAGTATAATCTACGTTTTCTTCAAATTCCTTATCTTTTTCGCAATCCAGATTATTTAAAGTTTTTTCAACCAGATCCTCTTTGTTACTAACATATTGGTATAGCGTTTTTTTAGATATGCCAAGTTCTCTGGCAATATCATCCATGGTAAGACTTTTAATTCCATAATTAAAAAATAACTTACCAACCCGTGTCAGTAAACTATTCAATTCGTTTTCCATACTTCATAATTTATGGCAAATGTACGATTATTTGTTATACGGGAAACAAAAAAAACGTAAAATGTTTCCTCTGAGCTAAAAGTTTATTGTGTTTCAAAAGTATAAAATGATTTGATTTGGTGCATGATAAAAAAGGTAAATGAAGGATATTAATCGGTGAAAGAATGAATTCTAAATCAGTATAATAAATATATGTTTGGCGAGGTAAAATAAGGTGAAATGATGAACTAAATTGATCATATGTTGTTGTAATATAATGACTTGCAAAAGGAAGTAAAAAAGAATTAAAATTAATTACAGAAATATTTCTTTAATTGGAAATATTGCTATATTTGTAGCTCCAAATTTTAAAGAGTTAAACAGTTATATAAATTAAAAAAAGATGAAAGTAACAGTTGTAGGTGCAGGCGCTGTAGGTGCCAGCTGCGCGGAGTACATCGCGATTAAGGATTTTGCAGATGAAGTTGTTTTGGTTGACATCAAGGAAGGTTTTGCTGAAGGAAAGGCAATGGATTTGATGCAAACAGCTTCTTTAAATGGATTTGATACAGAGATCAAAGGTGCAACCAATGATTATTCTGTTACTGCAGGAAGTGATGTGGCCGTTATTACAAGTGGTATTCCACGTAAACCAGGGATGACTCGTGAAGAGTTAATCGGTATAAATGCTGGAATTGTTAAGACAGTTTCTGAAAACCTGATTAAATTTTCCCCTGAAGTAATCATTATTGTTGTAAGTAATCCAATGGATACAATGGCTTATTTGGCACATAAATCAACAGGACTGCCAAAGAACAGAATCATTGGTATGGGGGGAGCTTTGGATAGCGCTCGTTTTAAGTATCGTTTAGCTGAAGCTTTGGATTGCCCGGCTTCTGATGTGGCAGGAATGGTTATTGGTGGACACAGTGACACAGGCATGGTTCCTCTGATTGAAAAAGCAACACGTAACAGTGTACCTGTTTCGGAATTCTTAGCTGAGGACAAGATGGCTGAGGTGGTAGAAGCAACAAAAGTGGGTGGTGCTACTTTAACTAAATTGCTAGGTACAAGTGCCTGGTATGCTCCGGGTGCTGCAGTATCAGAGTTGGTGAAGGCAATTGCACTGGATTCAAAGAAAATGTTCCCTTGCTCAGCATTGCTGGAAGGTGAATATGGATTAAATGATATCTGTATTGGCGTTCCTTGTATTCTTGGTAAAAACGGAATCGAGAAAATCGTTGAAATAGAATTGTCAGATGCAGAAAAAGCAAAATTGGTTGCATCGGCTGAAGGCGTTAAGGCAGTGAACGACTTGCTGGACTAACCCGATATAAAATAAAAAAAAGGGATTCATCATTAGGTGAGTCCCTTTTTTTTTATAGATTTCTGGTGCTTCAAATTGCACAAATGATTAAAATTGTAGAAGTGCGGCACCATAAGAATACCCACCTCCAAATACAGTGATGGCTACATTGTCTCCTTTTTTAATCAGGTCAATGTTTTGAGAGAGGCAAATTCCAGTACTTGCACAGCCTGTGTTACCAAGTTCTTTGATATTGCTCAGCACTTTTTCTTTGGGAAGTTTAACACTCTTTCTGAGATTGTTAATGATGCGATTATTTGCCTGATGCGGAATCACATAATCCAGTTCTTCAGTGCTCAGATTACATTCTTTAACGACCTCGTGAAGGCCACGTTCCATATAGCCGCAAGCATTGATGAATACATCCCTTCCATTTGGCATTTCCAATCCGTTTTCTGTTGGCCGAAGATAGACTGCATCCGGACCTTCACCGACATGTCCCAGGCCCCCGGTTACGATAGAGCAAAATTTAGGTGCACCGTCGTATGCTTCTTCTTTTGTAAGCAACATGGCACAGGCTCCATCTCCCCACAGATGACCACTTTTTTCATCCTCTTCGTTTGAATAGGCTGTGTTGTGTTCTGATGCAACAATCAAAGCACGTTTTGATTTGTTAAGTGCGAAATATGCTTCTGCAATCTCGATGGCATTGATCAAAGATGAACAGGCAGAGGAGATGTAAATTGCCTTGGCTTTCACAATGTTAAAATGTTTCTGAATTTCGTGCGCTATTGTTGCAACGGTGTCATAGGGAGTATAAGATGCACCGATGATTAAATCAACGTCAGATACGTCTTTCTGAAGGGCTGTGACTGCATTGATTGCCATTGTGTTTGTTGTCTCTCCTAAAGCAGCTTTGCTTCTTGTTTTAATGCCTGTGCGGGTATAGATCCAATCTTCAGTTAGACCATTCACATCTTTGAAATACGAGTTTGGGATGCGAAGTTCAGGCAGGTAATGACTTATGTGTTCCAGGTACATTTTATTCGTTTTTTATTCCGTTTAAGAGCGTTTCAATAATGTTTTCTATGATGTTTCTACTCCAGGTGCCAAAATTATCTTTTAGCATCGCTTGTTCAAATGCCTTTAAGCTTGTTTGGATGGTAATTGCTGTGAGTGAAGGATCGCTTAGTTTAAATTCTGAATTGAGGACACCTTCTTTAAGTATTTCATGTAAAAGATCGATTTCACCTTTGTCGAGGTTTTTTCTTAATTTGTCTATCTGCACAGGGTTGTTAATAAAGTCGTTCTTTACAGAAGGGTTCCGATTGCAAATGTCTTTTACGGCTTTCATTCGTCGTCGGATGAAGACTTTCAATTTCTCTTCGGCCATTCTTTCAGAGGCAGAAACAGCAGTTAATTTATCCATGATAATGGATATCTGCAGGTTGACAACCTCCTTGTAGAGTTCTTCTTTTGATTCAAAATAACTGTAGATGGTTCTGCGTCCCATCTTTGATTCACGGGCAATGTCATCCATGGTGGTTTTTGTTAAACTGAGTTTGCCAAAAACCACATGTGCTACATTTATTATTTTTTCCCGCGAGCCTTTTAAATTTCCCATTGCACATTTGCACGTCTTTTGTGCAAGTGTGCAAATATAGAATCTATAAGCATCGTATACAAGAAAATCAATGTATATTTTTAGGCAAAAAAATGCACTTTAGTTTAGGCTGAAATGTTTTTATAGAAGGGGTTCCAGATGATTGATGATGTCAGTGGCAACTTCGGATTTCGTTTTTAATTCAAAATCATACTTGCGCCCTGTTTTATCAATTATTGTAATTTTATTGGTGTCTGTCTGAAAACCAGCACCCGGTGTTTCCAGGGAATTTAAAACGATGAAATCCAGATTCTTTTTCTTGAGTTTGGCACGTGCATTGACTTCCGCATCATTTGTTTCAAGTGCAAAACCTACCAATACCTGATTTTCTTTTTTTATTTTTCCCAGGCTGGCAGCAATGTCTTTTGTTGCAACAAGATCAATGCTTAGATCCTCTGTTTTGCGTTTAATCTTTTTTGAATTTGGGTTTGCCGGCGTATAGTCGGCCACGGCAGCACAAAGGATGGCACCATCTGTTCCAGGAAAGTGATGCATCGCTTCAGCATACATTTGTGCTGCAGATGTTACATTGATTCTTTTGATATTTGGGTTCGAAGTCTGAAGTGCTACCGGTCCTGCAACGAGAATAACCCGCATGCCCCTGCTTGCACATTCTTCTGCAAGGGCGAAACCCATTTTGCCAGATGAGAAATTGCCTATAAAGCGTACCGGATCAATTTTTTCGTAGGTGGGGCCTGCAGTAATAAGGATGGTTTTACTCAGGCTTTTTTTTTTTCTGAAGATGTGAAAAAGTCAATGACAATTTCTGTAATTTTTTCTGGTTCTTCCATGCGGCCTTTGCCTTCCAATCCACTCGCCAGTTCACCACTCGTGGGTTCAATGATTGAGCATCCCCATGAGCTGAGGATTTGAATGTTTTTTTGAGTGGCTGGATGTGCGTACATGTCCAAATCCATAGCAGGAGCAATAAATACAGGGCATTTAACGGATAGAAAGGTGGTTAAAAGGAGGTTGTCGCATATGCCGGATGCCATTTTCCCTAAGGTGTTGGCAGAAGCGGGGGCGATCAGAAATAAATCAGCCCATAAACCCATGTCCACATGACTGTGCCATGAACCGTCATTTGAAGCAAAAAACTCACTGTGAACAGGCTTTCCAGACAAAGCAGAAAGTGTTACAGGGGTAATAAATTCTTTCCCTGCCGGCGTGATTAAAACCTGCACTTCTGCGCCTTCACGAATCAAAAATCGTAAAAGGTAGGCGGATTTGTAGGCTGCAATGCTTCCCGTTATCCCAAGGATGATTTTTTTACCTTTAAGTTTCATAAACCTTAAATAAAAAGAGCCTTTGATTCATGAATCAAAAGCTCTAATGTCATATTTATAAAATTACTCAGCAGATTCTTTCTTTGGATTCCTGTAGTAAATTTTATTGTCTTCATATTCATCAATTGCAATCAGAACAGGTTTTGGTAAGCGTTCGAAAAACTTAGATATTTCAATTTGCTCACGGTTTTCAAAAACCTCTTCAAGATTGTCAGTATAAGAAGCAAATTCCTGCAACTTACGGCTCAATTCTTCTTTCAACTCAGAACCAATCTGATCGGCACGCCGGGAAATGATGTTCAAAGTCTCATAAATGTTCCCTGTATCAGCACATAACTCGCTTGTGTTCCGTGTGATTGTGGTGGGAGCTGCTTTTGTTTTTTTGTAATCCATATTAATATATTAAGCTATATGTTTTTCAATAAATTTGTACTGTGTTTAAATATCTGATCAGCATCTTTTTCATATTTGCTTTCAGGGAAGTCATTTTTAAATGAGTGATATTCATCGATAGTTTCCCGTAAACGTTCTTCTTTTTTTGCCTGTATGCTATTTACTGCCTGAATGTACAATGCATCAAGAATAAGATATGATAATTCTTCTCTGTATTTTGTATCAGGATAATCTTTCAGGCAATTTTGTGCTGCAATAACAGCAGAATTGTAATTATTGCCAAGGTAGTCACCCAAATCAAAATAAAGCTTTGCACTCAAATAATCTTTATATACAATTTTTTCCTGAAGGTCGTAAATATAATTCTGAGCTTGCTCTACACGGACACTGTTAGGATAAAGGTTCATGAAAATTTCAAACGCTTCAATGCCTTTTTTGCTGTTCCCCTGATCAAGCTTAGGATCAGGCGCATCAAGATAATGACAGTAAGCGATCATAAAATATGCCTCTTCGGTATAAGGTCCATTAGCAAAATAGCGACTTATCTGCGAGAAATAATGTCCTGCAAGTAAGTAGTCTTTTTGTCCGAAATATGACTTGGCCAATAGATATATTGCCTCCTCATGACGCTCTGTTCCCTTGAAGGCTGGAACCAATTCGTCGAGCAAGGTCGATGCTTTCATGAATTTCTCCGCCTGAAGGTATTCTTTGGCTCGTGTGTATTTGTACTCAGGATCTGTGCTTTTAAGTACTTTTTGGTACTCTCCGCAACTGCTGAGAAACATGATGACAATCGTTAATAAAAGTGTATTCCTTACCATAATTTAAAAAGTGATGCAAAAGTAGTGTATTCCGTTTAATAATGAAAGCAAGTTATTGGTTTTTCATTGTTTTTAAATCCTCTTTCTGCAAGATATAACATTTATTTATAAAAATTGGAGATAATTAAGCGAAGGCAGCCCTCTAAATAAACTGGTTTTTGTGATAAGTTGGTGAATTAAAGGGCATAAGATTTAAAGCCTAATAACTATGTGTGTCAATTTTTGACCAATTCTTTAAAAAGCTTACATTTGCTTCTTAAAAATTTAATTTATTAACCCCATGGATATATTTGAAAGATTAAAAGGAGACCAAGGAGATTTAGGACAATACAGACAGAGAGCCCACGGTTATTTCGCATTTCCAAAACTGGAAGGCGAAATTGGATCACGCATGATGTTTCGTGGTAAAGAAGTGTTGACCTGGAGTTTAAATAATTACATCGGATTGGCGAATCATCCGGAAGTTAGACGCGTGGATGCTGAAGCTTCTGCCAGGTGGGGCCTGGGGTATCCCATGGGTGCTCGTATGATGAGTGGGCAAACAAATCTGCATGAACAGCTTGAGGCTGAACTGGCTGATTTTGTGGGGAAAGAAGATAGTTATCTGCTGAATTTTGGTTATCAGGGGATGGTGTCCATCATTGATTCGCTTGTGACGCGAAAGGATGTGATTGTTTATGATTCAGAATCACATGCTTGCATCCTTGACGGCATGCGCTTGCACATTGGGAAACGTTTTGTTTTTCAGCACAACGACATGGATAACCTCCGGAAACAGTTGAAACATGCGGAAGGTGTTGCTGAAAAAAATGGGGGTGGTGTCCTGGTGATCACAGAAGGCGTTTTCGGGATGGCTGGAGACCTTGGAAAGCTTGATGAAATTGTAGCATTGAAAAAAGAGTTTAAGTTCAGGCTTCTGGTTGACGATGCCCATGGTTTTGGAACAATGGGTAAAACAGGAGCAGGGACCCCTGAACATTTTGGGGTGACCGATCAGGTGGATGTTTTGTTTTGCACATTTGCAAAATCCATGGCTGGCATCGGTGCTTTTGTTGCTTCTGATGAAGCGATTGTCAATTACCTAAGATACAACATGCGTTCTCAGATTTTTGCCAAGTCTCTACCCATGCCAATTGTAGAGGGATCAATGAAGAGACTTGAGCTTTTGAAAAATTGTCCGGAATTAAGGGAAAACCTGTGGACGATTGTGAGAGCCCTGCAAAAAGGGCTGAAAGCGCAGGGCTTCAATCTGGGTGTAACAGAATCACCTGTGACACCGGTTTATTTGTCAGGAAGTGTGCCTGAAGCAACAAACCTGGTAATGGATCTGCGGGAAAACTACAACGTGTTCTGTAGTATTGTGGTTTATCCGGTAATACCTAAAGGACAGCTCTTGCTCCGTTTAATTCCAACCGCCATTCATACATTGGAAGATGTTGAATATACAATAAAGGCATTTTCGGATGTGCGAGCCAATCTGGAATCAGGCAAATACAATACCGAAGATATCCTTCCATGGCAGTAAAAAATAGTTAGAATTTTTGAAATGGCCGGCCTTTGTCGGCCATTTTTTGGTTCTTATAGATGTGAAAAGTGACATAAGTCTGAGTTTTATAGCATCAGAAAAACTTATTTTGCAAATAAAAATAAATCAATGAGTTCACTGGAGTCTTATTTTTCAAGTTTTAGGTCGAATATTGTCGGTATAGATCAGCATTTTGAAACGCCCTATGGAAAAAAGAAAATAGTTTACAATGATTGGCTTGCCAGTGGTCGCTTGTACCTCCCTATTGAAGAAAAACTCCTCCACGAGATAGGTCCTTTTGTGGGGAACACCCATACTGAAACCAGTGAAACCGGAATGCGCATGACACGTGCTTATCACTGGTCACACCGGGCCATCAAGGCACACGTCAACGCTTCCCCTGGTGATGTAATTATAACAGCAGGTTTTGGGATGACAGCTGTGATTAATAAGTTTCAGCGAATACTTGGCTTGAAATATTGTGCCAGGATGTCGCAGAAGCAATGTCAGCAGGAGCGGGAGAGGCCTGTTGTATTTCTTACCCACATGGAGCATCATTCGAATCAAACCTCATGGTATGAAACAAATGTGGATGTGGTTGTGCTAAAGCCTGGAAAGGATTTAATGGTTGAGGCAGAGGTGCTGAAAGAGGAGCTGGCAAAATACAAAGACAGGGAATTTAAGATTGCCTCGGTTACGGCTTGTTCGAATGTGACCGGAATAAGAACTCCCATTCACGAGCTGGCAAGGGTCATGCACGAAAATGGCGGTGTGATCTTTGTTGACTATGCAGCCAGTGCTCCCTACGATGAGATAAACATGCATCCGGAAGAACCTCTTGAAAAATTGGATGCTGTCATGTTTTCTCCTCATAAATTCCTTGGCGGACCAGGAAGCTCTGGGGTATTGGTGTTTGATGCTGGCATGTATAAAAATAAAGTGCCGGACAATCCGGGTGGTGGTACGGTGGACTGGACTAACCCATGGGGAAAGTACAAATATGTGGATGACATAGAAGTAAGAGAAGATGGCGGAACCCCCGGTTTTTTGCAAAGCATCAAGACGGCACTGGCCATTGAACTTAAAAATAAAATGGGGGTTGAGAACATTCATAAACGCGAGGATGAACTCTTGAAGCTTGCTTTTAAAGGGATGGATCAGATCCCTGAATTAAAAATACTCGCCAATGACCACCGGGATCGATTGGGAATAATTTCTTTCTATGTTGAGGGGATTCATTACAACCTTTTGGTAAAGCTTTTGAATGATAAATATGGCATTCAAACACGCGGCGGGTGTGCATGTGCCGGGACTTACGGACATTTTCTCCTGGAAGTGAGTTATGAAAAGTCCGAAGAGATTACCGATAAGATATCACATGGTGACCTTTCTGAAAAGCCTGGATGGGTGCGATGGTCTGTTCACCCTACAACCACAAATCAGGAAGTTGAATTATTTATTATCGCTCTGAAAGACATTATTGCAAACATTGCTACCTATTCTAAAGATTATACCTACGAGTTAAAATACAATCACTTCATGCATAAAAATGAAGTATTAAATCCAGAAGATACAGGGAAATGGTTTGAACTTGATTAGCTTCAATAGGCGCTGCTAATCTAAATTTTACCTTTGGGATCTGTATTTTTCAGAATATTTTATTTCTTGCCGGATGTTAATACTACTTAAATTGTAGGATTTATCCTTAGAGTGTTGTAATTTTGATAAATGCAAAAAGTGACATCCATATTATTTACTTTTTTCTACCTGATGTTAAGCATTGGTGTAGCGATTAACGTGCACTACTGTGGGGGGGAGGTAAAAGATGTGGCTTTCTTCGTTGATGCAGAATCGTGCTGTGATGATAGCAATGCATGTGATTGTTGTGATAATGAAACCTTCTTAATTCAAAATTTGCAGGAAGGTGTTGTCCTTCAGTCTGACGTATTTCATTTTTCTCCAGTCAAAGCCCCTTTGGAGGTGAATCATGCAGTAAGCCAGATGGATAAGCTGGAGGTGGGGAAACTTGCTGCCTTTGTAGAATGGGCATCACCGCCTGAAAGTGATTTATGGCTTAAATTCTGCACGCTTACCTATTACGGTTAGTTTTTCTTTCATTTATCCTATTTTTCTATTGGATGCTCTTCTGGTATATGCATATCAGATTATCAACAAACGTTTATTAACAAGATGATTTGTGTTCCGGGCTAAATCCGGATATTCAAACATCTAAAAATTAATTTAAGATGGAAACAATTAAAATTGGAACCGTAATAATCCTGCTTATATATATGTTCAGCAGCAGCGCAAACGCTGCGAGTAAAAAAACAACTACGATTGAATTTAAAGTGGAGGGCGTATGTGGTCAGTGTGAAAAACGCATTGAAAATGCGGCTTTGATAAAAGGTGTGAAGCTGGCTGAGTGGAATAAAAAAACAAAAATGTTAAAGGTGGTATTCGTTACCCGGAAAACGAATAAGGAAACAATTCAAAAGTCTATTGCTGAGGCTGGGCATGATTCTGAGAAATTCAAAGCTCCAGATGCCAAATACAAATCCTTACCTGCTTGCTGTGCCTATCGGGATGGTGTTGCGACCCATTAATATGAGTCGTTTATATTTGGTGATTGCCTGCATCATGCTGTCTCAGGTTTTCTTTGCACAGAGAGAAAATCGAGATATAAGTGGCGTGATTTATGGAATCTCGGAAAAAAATGAGCCTTTGCCTTTGTTTGGAGCGAATGCATATTGGCTTGGTACTACTGTCGGCGATATATCGGATGAAAATGGCGCTTTTTCAATTCCCAGGAGGAATGGAGATAGCTTGTTGGTTGTTAGTTACATTGGGTATAAAAGTGACACCATTTTTATTGGAAGTCAAACATTCCTTGAGATTGGTTTGCGTTCAGTCCTTACCTTGAATGAGGTAGAGGTTGCTCAACGCACAAAATCCACAGTTCTAAAAACGCTCACTCCCGTGAAATATGAAGTGATCAGTGAAAAGGAGCTCCTGAAAGCGGCTTGTTGCAATTTGTCGGAGAGCTTTGAGACGAGCCCGAGCGTGGATGTTTCCTTTACTGATGCCATCACGGGTACACGTCAGATTCAAATGTTAGGTCTTGCCGGTCCGTATTCTCAAATAACAAGGGAAAATATGCCGGATGTGAGAGGCTTGTCATCTATTTATGGTTTGACATTTATTCCGGGAACCTGGGTGGAAAGCATTCAGTTAAACAAAGGTACAGGTTCTGTTACAAACGGCTTTGAAAGCATTGCTGGTCAGATAAATGTTGAACTTCGTAAGCCTGAGTCTGCAGATCGTATGTATTTTAATGTTTACGGAAACGAAGGAGGGCGTGCTGAAATGAATTTAAATCTTGCCCAAAAATTGAACGAAAAATGGAGCACAGCCTTACTACTCCATGCGCAAAATAATTCTTTTCAAATGGATCGAAATCAAGATGGGTTTATTGACCATCCCTTAAGTAGACAATACATTGGATTGAATCGTTGGAAGTACATTGATCCCAATGGGCTGCGAATGCAATTTGGTCTTAAAGGAACCCATATTGATAACATTGGTGGACAAATGGATTATGATCCTGATATAGCAACAGGGATGCAGGACAATGCAAATGAGATTTGGGGGATGACAATGAATTTAAGACGTTATGAAGCATGGGCTAAACTTGGGAAAGTGTATGAAGATACTCCATGGAAGTCCCTTGGGGCACAGGTCTCGGGTTCCTTTCATAAGCACGATAGTCAGTACGGTGCGACACAATATGATGCTCAACAACAGAGTTATTATGCCAATTTCATATACCAGAGTATCATTGGAAATACCAATCATAATTTTAAAACCGGGGCAAGCCTTCAATATGATGATTTCATTGAAGATCTAAATTCTGACACGTATGTAAGAGAAGAGTTTGTTCCAGGTGTATTTTTTGAATATACCTATTCGTTTCTGGAGAAGTTTGATGTGGTAAGTGGGGTAAGAGTGGATTATCATAATATGTATGGTGCGTTTTTGACGCCTCGTATTCATGTGCGGTATGCGCCTGTTGAAAATACAATTTTTAGGGCATCCATGGGGAGAGGTCAACGAACTGCAAGCATATTCTCAGAGAATAGCGGCGTGTTTGCTTCTGCAAGACAAATCATTGTGAGGTCTGAAGATCCGGATCTTCCTTATGGCCTCAGTCCTGAGGTTGCGTGGAACTATGGTTTCAATTTCACCCAAAAGTTCATGCTCGATTACCGTGAGGGAAGCATAAGTGCTGATTTTTATCGAACTGACTTTCAAAATCAGATTGTTGTAGACATGGAAAATCCCCGGAGCGTTGTTTTTTATAATCTTAATGGTCTGTCTTATTCCAATAGCATTCAGACACAGCTGGATTATGAGCTGATTAAGCGACTTGATATAAGGATTGCTTACCGTTGGTATGATGTT
>JBFHER010000101.1:0-12161 GCA_041584055.1 Bacteroidales bacterium | reverse complement strand
TCACATCACAAACCACCAAATGAACCGTATTTTGTTTTAGTTTCTCAAGGCCATCTTTTCCATTTATCGCCAATACAATGTTATACTTTTGCTGAAAAGCTTCTTTTAAAAACACCCGAACATCGGGGCTGTCATCAATGATAAGCAAGGTGAGACGATGCGCCTCTATTCCCGACTCGATCTCGTTATCAACCACTATTGGAAGCAGGTCAGTGACAAAGCGCCGATGCCTGGATTTTTCGTTCTCCAAAAGAATGCTTTCGTTTTCAGTAAAAGGCAAAGCCACGGAAAAACAGGTTCTCTCATTTGGAATACTTTCAACTGAGATCGTTCCTTTCATCAGGTCGATAATTGATTTACAGAGTGCAAGTCCAATTCCCGTCCCTTCCCAGGCTTCCTTTTCATCTACAGCCCGGTAAAAACGTTCAAAAATTCTACCTATCTTATCCGGATGGATCCCGATTCCATTATCAGTCACATTAATGTACAGCAGTTCTTTTGTGTCATCATCCCGAAATCCTGCTTCGATGCTAACATTCCCATCCAGTCCTGTAAATTTAACCGCATTTGAAAACAAATTTAACAAAATGCGTTCTGTTTTATCACAATCAATCACGATCTCTCTGTCGGCATTGTAAACCTTGTAAAAAAAGTTAACGCTGGTTCTCTTTGCATTTTCTTCGAAGGCCTCCAGCAATGGGTAGATGAAATCACCGAGGGTTGTTCTACTGTATTTTAATTCCAAATAGCCGGTTTCCGCTTTACGGTAGGAAATTAACTGATCGATGAGCCTTTGCAGGCGTGTTATATTCGTTTGTATAAGGGAAAAATACTTCTGATTATCGGGTCGTTTAAATTCCTCAGCTATTTTTTCAAGGGGCCCGATAATTAACGACAGTGGTGTTTTAAATTCGTGTGATATATTTGTAAAAAATCGAAGTTTAGCCTGATCCATCTCATGCAGACGTTCCTTGTCCATCTGCTCGAACTTCAATCTTTGTTTTAATTTCACCAATCGAACAAGGTAATTAAAAATAACGAAGGTAATGAACAGAACTAAAGCAAGCCAAAACAGTAGAGTAAACCATCGTAAATACCAGGGTGGTAACACTTTCAAGATAAGTTCGGAGGTTTCTTCCGTCCAGACACCATCACTGTTTGCCCCTTTGTATAAAAATCGGTAAGTGCCCGAGTTCAGGTTTGTATATGTGGCCGTTGCTTTCCCATCTGCAGCCTCTATCCAGTCTTTGTTTACACCTTCAAGCTTATAGGACAGGCGATTCTTTTTATTGGCCGCACTATGTTGAACAATGATATCCAGGATGATGTTCCGGTTGGTGTATTTCAGCACCAGCTTGTTTGTTTGTGAGATGGCATTTTTAAGAACCAACTGACCATTCACCTTTTGTCCGGTTAAAACAGGCTGGTTGTTTATTTTTAGTTTTGAAATTAAAATTTTGGGTGGTATTTTGTTTTCAAGTATTTCTTTTGGATCGAAAACTGTCAGGCCATTTAAGCCTCCCATCAACATAATCCCTGATTTGGTTTTGAGGTAAGCGGATTGCCGGAAATTATAATTCGCGATCCCGTCATTAACGTCGTAAACGTTTATTTTTTCTGTAATCGGATCAAATTTACAGATTCCCATGTCGGTGCTCAGCCAGAAAACACCTTTGTCATCTTCCAGTATCCCATAAATTGCTTCATCCGGCAGTCCTTCCTTTTTATGGTACACCTTAATTTTCTCAGGCTTCCCAACAGGATTAAGCTGAATATCCATCAATCCTCCTCCAAAAGTTCCGGCCCAGATATCTTTATTCAAATTGTTATGAATGCAAAAAATGTAATTGTGACTAAGCTGGAGACTGTCTTCATCCAGGGTGGTGGTCAGGTGTTTTTTTACACGAAGTTCTTCCTTCTCGTTAGCGATCCAATAAATTCCATTTCGCGTAGCAAACCAATACTGCCCAAAGCCATCTTTTACAAAGTCCAGTACGAAACTGTTTGCCATCTCGGTAAGTTCTCTGTTAACCTGAACTGCTTCACCTCGCAAAACGTACTCCCAGGGATCTTTTAATAAAAAGACATTTGACCCTCCTACCAGAATATGATGTTCATCTGTTTGAACAACCACACGATTCACCGTGGTAGTTAATTGATTATTATTTTGTTTAAACCGAATTTTATGTAGTTTTTCGTGCGTATCATCATAAAAGTAGAAACCTCTATCGGTTCCAATCCACCAATACCCTTTGGAATCCTGGAATAACTTTAAAACAATTTCCTGATTCAATTGCCCCAGTTGTCTCTCCAGTCTTTCGAAACGCAGATTGGTAGTTTCACCGGTGCTAATTTCATCCCCTGTACGGCAGATCGTATTGCCATAGGAGGAAATCCAGATTCGTCCATTGTTTTCTTCATGGATGTTGGTGATTAAATTGCCTGCCAATGAAAAGTCATCATAGGGGTTGTAAGAATAATTGTAAAACGGTTTCTGATTTTTATCCAGCTTATTAATCCCCCCTTGTGCTGTCCCAATCCATAGAACTCCAAAATCATCTTCAAACATGCAATTTATCCGATTGCTGGACAGCCCATTTTCCTTTTTTGGATCATGTTTATAAGAAAAAAACTCATTGCCCTCACTGTGATATTTTAACAAGCCGTTTCTGGCAGTACCAACCCAAAGGATTCGTTGTTTATCAAGAAACAGGGTTAAAATCTGGTAGTTTTTGCTCTGTGGACCGTCCGTGTTTGAAACGAAGTAACTTTCGAGTGTCCTGATCTGCCTGTTTTCTATAAACATTTGAAAGAGGCCTTTATTTGTTCCAACCCAGAGCGAATTGTCTACTTTCATTAGCTTCGTAATGGCATGATCTGTAAAGTCATCCTGAAAAATCAAGGGCTTCACCTGCGGGTCTTCAATGTTGCTTATATTAACTTTATATATGCCGTCAATTGTAGCAGCAACAAGGACAGAGTCTGAAAGAAATTCAAGATCTACAATTTTGTTTTCTTCCAGGGTTGCCTCTAAGTCGATTTTACCCAGGCTTTTCACCGAATCAAGCTGATTTGTTTCAGCCTTAAAAACCAGCAGCGAAGAACCGGACGCAATCCATACTCTTTTTTTTGTATCCTCTTTGATTAGTGTGATGTTGTCCGTCACATCTTTTATTGGGAAGAATTGTTCCTTATCCGGCAAATAGAGACAAAGTCCTTGCTGGGTTCCAATCCATAATTTTCCATTTGAATCGTTTAGCAGGGAAGCTATATGATTGTTTGGGATTGATTCTGGGTTCAACGGATCAAAATAGTGATATTCAAACGAATAGCCATCATATCTTATCAAACCATTGGGCGAAGCAAACCACAGATACCTGTTTTTATCAGATGCGACTGCATTTACGGTATTCTGATAAAAGCCCTGGGCATTTACAAATTTCTCAAAACGCTGATTGCTCTGTTTATCAACATTTGCACCAAAGAGATTTAGTCCAAATGATAAACAGAGTAAACTAATCCAAAAAAAACACTTCATATTTTATAACAACTCTCAGCAAAACCGCATTCTACTCATGCCGTTTTATCCCAAAAACTTCTTGCGCAATTCTTCTACCTGTGCATCGTTAATCGGAATGAGTTTTCCAAGCGATGCGCCCATTGTTAATGATTTTGCACTAAACTCAGCCACTTCCAGTTTATCAAATGTCCCGAGCAGTTCATCTCCAGTCACCAAAACGGAATCGTTATTAATGATAACAGCCGGTGTACTTTCAGAAAGAACTTCGAGAATTGCATTCTCTCCGGCAAAATGAGATCCAAACGGCATATTTGGAATATCCTGCAAGAATATCCAACTTTCCGGAATGGTTCGCACATCGATTTTCTCACCAGTTATACTGTAAGCCATTAAGTAGGGTGACTGGGTGAGAATGATTGAATTTACATGCGGATGACGTTTGTATATTTCCTGATGCAGCCAGGTGACACGACTGGGAAGTTTACCGGGTTCCCGCTTGCCATCTTTAATTTGAACGATGTCCTTATTTTGTATATCCCAACGCGCTTTGTTTGTTGGAGTGATTAAAAAATCATTGTCCTTCCAACGCACAGACACAGTGCCGTATGAGCTTATCATTAAACCCTGCTCGCATGCACGGTGAATGATCTTTTTTATCTGTTCTCGGATTTCACGTTCATCGGAAGGATGTTCAACCGTTTCCATTTCCGGCAGCAAGTGTGGAATCTGTTTTTCAAACTTGACGATTTGTGCATCTGTTAAATAATTTGGCGTTCCTATTGTACTCCCATTTATTAAGGTACGTGCACAGAACTCCATTGTTTCAAATCGCTGATATGCATCGCCCAAATCACTACCGCCAACCACGGTTCCATGATTTTCCATGATGACCGCATTGACCCCATTTTTAAATTCGTCGGCAATAACCTCACCCAACGCCTCACTCCCCGGCAGGGCATACGAAGCGTAACCAATGGGCCCACACACATTTTTTGCTTGAGGAAGCACATTTGTATTTGGAATTTGACGCACAATACTAAATGAAACCAGGGCCGGTGGATGTGCATGGATCACCGCTTTAATTTCGGGGCGGCACTTGTAAATGGCAATGTGAAAAGGGTATTCTGATGACGGTTTGTGACGGCCTTCGATACTCCCATTGCGCCTAACACAAATGATATCGGATGGACGTAATGTCCCTTTATCAATGGCCGAAGGAGTCACCCATACATCACCTTGCTCGTCTATGATTGAAATATTCCCCCCTGAAGTGGTTGTCATTCCACTTCGATAGATTTTATCAATGATCAGAATTATCTGATCACGCGGATGCATCATATTCGTATTTAACTTTCTCACGATAATCTGTTTTCAAGGACAACATGATGATATTTTATTTACCCTGTCAAGGTGTCTTCCCCCTTCAAATTCGGTTTTCAGAAACACCTGCGCAATTTCCTTTGCTTCATCTACAGAAATAAAACGGGCGGGTAAACAAAGCACATTGGCATTGTTATGCTGCCTTGCAAGAGCTGCGATTTCTGTTTGCCAGCATACTGCGGCCCTAATGGTTTTATGTTTATTGGCTGTAATTGCCACCCCTTGAGCACTGCCACATATTAAAATTCCCAAATCACATTTCCCTTCCTCTATGGATTCCACAGCAGGATGCACATAATCTGGATAATCCACCGAAGCCTCTGAGTCTGTTCCAAAATTTACGAGTTCATATCCGGCATTTTCAAGAAAAGTTTTTAAATCTTTTTTCAAAAGTGTTCCTGCGTGATCGTTTGCAATTGCTATTTTTTGTTTCATTTTTTCTTTTTGTTAATCAATTTAAAAAAAGCACAGTGTTGAGTCTGTAAAGCTTTGCATTTACATTAAAACATTTTACTGAGATCAACATTTAATTGCTCTAATGATGCAATTATTCTCACTGAATTGATCATTAAACTCAAGGTTCTTTATGCCAAAGATTTATAAGAACGGTATCCGTAAATACTTATTATTATAAAACAAATAAGAGGTAAAACAAAGGACACATTGACTGCAGCCAAACTTCCAATTCGACCCATATCGATGATTGTTCCTTGCAAAGGTGGCATTAAAGCCCCTCCTACAATTGCCATTACCAGTCCTGCTGCTCCAAGCGTTGCATCTTCGCCCACTTTATTCAGTGCGATACCATAAATGGTAGGAAACATTAAAGACATAAAGGCGGAAGTTGCCACAAGACAATAAAGTCCAAAATTCCCTTCGATAAGTATTGCACCACTCGTTGTAACGATTCCTCCCAAAGCAAAAATCATAAGTAGTTTTCTTGCGTTAACGTATTTCATAAGGAATGTACTGATAAATCGACTTCCTAAGAATATGCCCATTGCAAGGATATTGTACTTTTGCGCTGTCGCCTTGTCAATTCCTAAATTATCAGCATATTGTATGATGAACGTCCAACACATAATCTGAGCTGCGACATAAAATATTTGCGCAAATACACCTTCACGATACAATTTATTTTTAGCCAAACGTTTGATGGATTGCCAGGGATGGATATTATTCGATTTTCCTGTATCAGGCATTTTCAAGGTTGCAATAACAACAAACATGATGATAACAACGATTCCTAAGGCAACATAAGGATCTCGTATTATCATAAGATCATGCGTCCGCATTGTTGCTTTTGTGGCTTCGTCCAGTGTCGAAAAGATTAGTTCTCCACTTGCATTTCTTTGTTTATCCGAGATTAGGGAATCCAACACGAGCGTTGCAACATACATCCCTGATAAGGATCCCATAGGATTAAATGCCTGTGAAAGATTTAAGCGACGGGTTGCTGTTTCCTTGCTACCTAACGAGAGGATGAAAGGATTTGCAGTTGTTTCTAAAAAAGCTAAACCAAAAGTAAGTATATAAAGAGAAACAAGGAAAAACCCGAAGGCCTCGTATTGAGCTGCCGGCCAAAACAGCAACGCTCCCGTTGCGTAAAGCACTAAACCCAACAGAATCCCTTTCTTATATGAAAACTTCTGCACAAAAAGTGCAGCAGGGATAGCCATTGTAGCATAACCGCCATAAAATGCGAACTGCACCAAAGATGCTTTGGCATTCGAAAGCTCCATGACTGTTCCAAAAGCTGCAACCATGGGATTCGTAATGTCGTTGGCAAATCCCCAAAGTGCAAACAAACTCGTTATAATAACAAATGGAAGTAGATACTTCTTTTCAACTACTTTGACATTCTTCATGATTTAAAAAGATATTCAGATTTATACTTATTGCTTTATTTTTTTAATGCTACAATCTAAGACTCCCTCACAGCTTTATACTGCTTTTTGGATAATGACTGCCAAAATAATAATTATTGACGACAAAAATCTCATTTCTGTTTTTTAATAATCCACTTTCCTTAATTTTTAACCTTCACTTCCAACACGTAACCATGTGTGCCTACAGAAACACCAGTAAGATCGACGGTCAATGCGCGCTCGGTTTGTTCCCAGGGTATCGTTGCTGCACTTCCCAATAGGCTTACATTTTCAATTGTTACATTGGATTTATTCAATGATTTTATATCAACTTTCGATTCTGGATTAAAAAATGAAATTGCATAAAGGACATCCCCCTGCCCCGCGCTTTGCCGAAGTGTAAACCAGAAATCATTCTCGGTAAATGTGCGTGAAAAACCTTTTTTTGCACGATGCGCCGTTCCTTCCAATAAGGTTTCAGTTTTAACTTCATGCGGAACTATCCAACGTGTTGTCCCATAAATTGCGGCACCATTTGTTTCGAGCCACCGTCCCATTTCACGAAGTCCGTTAGCACTTTGCTCTGGCACGTGTCCACGACCATCCGGTCCAATGTTTAACAAGTAATTCCCTCCTTTTGATGCGATATCCACAAGATAATACAGCATTTCCGTTGTACTCTTCCAGTCGTCATCATAGGATTTGTAAGCCCAGGAATTATTGGTAGTTCCACAGGTTTCCCATTGCTTATTCATTTCGTCATCGGCCGAAGGAATCACATTGTCGCCGGCATCCAGGTAGTCTCCAAAATCATACCCCACCCTGCGACTCACAAGCACATTGGGATTGATATCATAAATTGCTTTATAAAATTGGAAAGCCTGATCTTCGGTGACGTAGCCATCTCCATCAAACCAAACCAAACGCAGTTCAGGTAAAGCGTGCAACAACTCTTCAATTTGGGGCAGTGCTTTGTTTTGGATGTAATCTGCATGGGTATTTGGACTTGGATCCCACAAATTCTTACCCTGGGTATGGGTTAGAATACCCAGTGAGTCGTTGCGTTTCTTCACATTTGCAACATTCCCGTCAGTGCCATCATACCAATCATTTCCATGGGAGTAGTAAACCCCAAAATCAAGTCCTTCGGCCAGGCAGGCATCGTATAATTCTTTGATTGCGTCAGCTTTATATGGCGTTGCATCCACCATATCGTATGCGGAACATTTTGAGTCAAACAAAGCAAAACCATCGTGATGCTTTGAAGTAATGACCACATATTTCATGCCTGCATCTTTGGCCAATTTAGCAATGTTCTGAGCAAAGGATTTATCCGGATGAAAGGTTTTTGCCAGTTCAGCATATTCTTTTCTTGGGATTTGAAATTTAAACATCAACCACTCGGAAACCCCAGGTCCGGGATACCCTGATTCTTCCATCTTCTTGCCCTTCCAAATTCCGCCAGCCTGAGAATACAATCCCCAGTGGATAAACATCCCGTATTTCGCGGTCTTTAACCATTCCAGTGCGGCTTGTTTTTCAGGTGAGTTGTGCATTTTTTGCCATTCTGCCTCATACTTTCCTGATCCAAACCCAAGTTTATTCTTATAATTCGGAATGATTCTTACCTGCTCAAGGGAATCGATGCCACTGAATTTTAATGATTTTAATCCTGCCTGTTTAAAAACAATGTTTTGGCTGAATTGATACACTGTTTGCTTGCTTCCCTGCGCATCAATTACAAAGACTTTTTTAGGAATTTCTGTGATGTTTATTCCATCACTTTCGAGCGTCACCTCAGAAAGGATATCACCCAGGTCACCCTGCCTGAGAATCTGTACATCGTATTTACCTGCACGATTCAAGGTATAATCCCAGTGAAGAACCTGTTGGTTTTGCATCGCTTCTTCAGCATCAAAAACGAGCCAGAAGTTAGAATCCTGTTCTATTTTTTGTTGCTCTTTCTCAGAACAGGCCATGCAGAAAAGCAACAAGCCTGTCAGAGTTAAGAAATTGTTTTTCCAGTTCATAAAAACATCCACATTAAACTATTTTGCAAAATCATCCGAAAATAATTTTTCCCAAAATTATCTGTTTAATGATGGAATGAGTAACTATAATCAGTCTTTTTAATGCTGTTATCAATCACCATCAATTAAAACGGTCCTGTCCCCAATCTTTCAAAAAAGAAATAACACGCTCTTCACCATTCGTTTAACAGCCAATAAAATGCCACCGCTACTCCGGCATGCTTTTAAAGGCTTACAAAAAGGCTTGCTTTGGGAGCAGAAGCAAGATGCAAGAATCAAGAATCAAGAGTCAAGATGCAAGAACCAAGATGCAAGAACCAAGAATCAAGAGTCAAGATGCAAGATGCAAGAGTCAGGAATCAAGATGCAAGAGTCAAGAGTCAAGAAGCAAGAGTCAAGAAGCAAGAGTCAAGAAGCAAGAATCAACCTGTCCTTCGAGTCGGGGACAAAAAATATATTCATCCACCTTTGTGTCAGATTCGCCTTGGCATGTTTGTTTCATGTATGAATATTCAACGTCATAATTTTAATCCCGCTTGTCGGTTGTATGTATGCCTGCAATTAATATGTGCCATTTATTTAATCAGTCCCATCTTAGAAACATCCAAAGACTCAATCCCTAATTTAAGTGCCGGGCTACCTTCTTTAAAACTGAAATCGCCACCCGCCGGATCAACAAACATGGGGTCGGCAACCACACTTGCTTCTTCTTTGCCTATTGCCCGCATTCGTTGCAGGTGTGCATCCATCCAGGCCGGATCGACCGGATTATAATATAAATTGGAGTCCATATCCGTTTCCTCAATGTTTGGAAGATTACGGGTTTGGTCTCTGCGCGGCCTTTCATTATGTGCATTCCCGCCATCCGGATGGGATATGATTATGTTTTTATACACCCTTGATCCGGGCACCGGGACCCACTCATAACTTAGGTAACCGGAATTGGGCACATTGCGTGGCGCAACAATAAAATTATTGATGATGTGATTAACACCCTTTGATGCTATCCTGGCACTGAACCCAAAATTATTGTAAAGCACATTTCCAAAGATCAGGGTCTCGTGCTGATCATCGTCGCAACGGATCGGTGCCGGCATTGAATGTTCCAGGTTATCGTGAAGATAATTGTAGCGAATGATGTTCCCTGTTCCTGCACCCGACACATAAATACAATTCCCATCGGAAAGCAATTGCACAGCATGCGTAATTTCGTTGTATTCTACGATATTGTGACGTGAGTGGTTGTATTTTTCACGCACCTTCCAGTTTTCATAATTTTCTTTTGTGTTCTCTATTATTTCCTTTTCAATTTCATGGTGCCTCACGGTTCTCCCCCCTTCGCCGTTAATTTTCCGGTCGGGTTCAACCCGATTGGTAATCAACAACGAAGCATAACCACTATGATGAATGAAGTTATGTGCAATGTGGTTATGACCACTCTGCCACGCCCATATCCCAGGGGAGTGCCAGGTTATTTCACTAAAGTTATGGATGTGGTTGTTAACAATTTCATTGTGATGATTCACATCTTTGGTTCCCGGCCCATAGCCAGCCAATAGGATTCCTGCTTCCCCCAGATGGGCAAATTCACAATTTTCAAGCTTGTTACGTTGGGCATGTAAATCGAATCGAACACCGGAACCGCCAGAATTAACAAAATTACAATCACTAACCATACAATGTTCTGCACCCCGAAAGCGAAGCATTGCCGTAGGGCGATCGAACATATCCCAGTCGTGCTGCATCCCCCAGCCCAATTGATCATCATCGCTCACCCAGGCACGACGGTCGCCCTGGGTAAAGGTAATCCCTGAAAAAGCGATACCAACAACAGGTTTATCAACCGGACCATCATAATCGACATTCCCTTCCACCCGGATTAATTCCACAAGGGCCGGAGCGACAATACCTTGTGGAGCCCCGTCTTGTACTGACGGATTTGCCGGCCACAAATAGACCTTTCTGGTACTTGAATTAATAACCCACTCACCTGGTTCATCCAGGGCTTCCATGGTGTTTTCAACCCAGGCTGAATTGCCATCCTTAGTATGAACCCAACCAGCCAGAGGTGCTATTTCGTAGGTTGCCGAGACGCTTGTTTTAGCGATGCCCTTTTCTTCATCAACCGAGGCAAGTGGAAGCATGTTGATCATCCATGCTCTCCCCGGTCTGATATTCAATTCCACGTCTGCCAGATTATCCCAGTTTCTCAGTTTCCCTTTAGGAAAAAACACTGTCTTTTTATCCCCGGGTCTGGTGGGCACAAAGCCCTCCGCTCTGGCACGGCTCAATCGTCCTTTTTCATCATATAGTGTGTAGAATTTATCAAGACCTTCCGGGATATCAGCAACCCAAACCTTGCCTTTGGCATTTGCGGGCAAATCAACAACAGACGCTTCCACTCGTTCCCAACCTGTGACCGGAATACCGGAAGAGATCACCGGTTTTTCACCAGGGTAGGCCTTAAAAGTCAGGTGAGCTGGCAATAATTGTCCTGCACCCGCAGTTTCAACAGCAGACTGTCCAGACGTCGAGGTCAGTCCGTCTTCAATTCCTAACACCAACGTTTTGGTCAATTGATACCGGCCCTCACGCAAATAAATGATGGCAGGATTTGAATTGCCATTTTTACGCAATTCCCTCAGGGCTTCCACAGCTTTTGGGATGGTGGCAAATGGTGATGACAAACTACCGGAAGCAGTGTCATTTCCATCCTGAGCCACATACAATTCAATTGTTTCATGAGAATTACATGCAGGGAAGACAAGTAAACAAACGAAAATGAAATAAATTACGCCCTTGAGATTGATGTTGAATTTTGTTTTCATAACTGGTTGATTCATAATAGCTGAATGATTTTAGATTGGTAGTGTTTCCTTTTCGAGGCTGTAAACAAAGCAAGAACTAAACCCTAAACGTCGGGGTGATAGCACCTAACAGGAAAGAAATCGCATTGTATCTACGATAACTGCATCCGCTTAACTATTTTTTAATTTCATTATTTCAGTACTAATTTTTGTAGATTTTCACCGTTAAATTTCAGAAAATAAATACCTTTTGGGAACGCGTTTAAGTTGATGTTTTCTCCATCTGAGACAGCCGCATTCTTATAAATCACCTTTCCATAAACATCAACAATCTCAATTGTATTGGAAATACTGTTTTTTATCGAAACCGTCAGCATGCCTTTAGATGGATTTGGAAAGGCATTGAAAGTTTGGGTGGGCATATGGTGATCATTAACAGACACATGGCTAGCTTCTGAATAGGTTCCCATCAAAAGCACATTATCCAGCCCCATGCGCCTTTTGTTGAAAGGAGAACCTTTACTTGATGTAAATTCCCATATGAAAGTCAGAGTGG
>JBFHER010000100.1:0-12184 GCA_041584055.1 Bacteroidales bacterium | reverse complement strand
CAGGAAGGGCGCGTATGGATCTCCTTTTTCGGAAACAAATTATGTCGGATAAAGGAAGGTGTAAATCCGGAGGAAAGTGGCACGATTCACTTTGAACGCCTTACCATTAACCTTGAACAGTTAAACAGAGAACGGATTCAGAGAATTTTTGTGGACACACGAGGGTATTTGTGGATTGGAACCAATGAAAGCCTTTATTTATACGATGAAAAAAAGGATGTGTTGAAGGAAATTCGTCTACAGGTAAAGGGTGAATCAGAAGAGCCGCCTTTGCGACGGGTTATTTGTCAGACAGCTGATGATCAGTTTCTGATTGGTGGATCACGGATGTTTCTGCTGGATGAGCCCTGGGAAACAATCCTGAAGGGAGAGCCGGTGGAAGTGGATGAGGCATTCATCGATTTAGGGGAAAATGGCCTGGTGAACGACTATGTGAAGGATCGCTTTGGGAACTATTGGTTTGCTACGATGAAAGGCGTTTTTAGGGTCGGTAATGAAGATGGTAAATGGCAAGTGAAGAATCACTTTACGTCTTCAACGGAAAATGGAGGCATCATTCTTTCAAACAACAATATTTTTACAATACACATAAATCTTAACAAGGATATTTGGTTGGGTTCATTTGGCGGAGGATTGATGAAAATACAGTTGGATCCATCTGGAAAACCCGAATCAATTCGACGATACCATAAGAAGGACGGACTTCCGGATGAAGCAATATATGGGATACTGGAAGATGCTCAGGGGAAATTCTGGATAAGTACCGACATGGGGATTTGTCGTTTTGATCCCTGGGATGAGAGATTTGATATCTACGATGTAAATGACGGGATCTTAAACAATAATTTCCGTCAGTCAGCTTATCTGAAAACAAAAAGCGGTATGATGCTGATGGGAGGGCTGAATGGTCTTACCGTTTTCAATCCGGATCAAATCACAAGAAATGAAATCGTCCCAAGGATACTTATATCAAAACTTAGAATAAATAATCAGGACGTCGTTGTCGGAAATAAAATAAATAACAAGATAATTCTCGAACAAGCCATCTCAGATACAAAAAAGCTTGTTGTCAACCATGCAAACCGCAATATCTCTTTAGACATCATTGTGCAACACAATGCAACCCCGCAGAAAAACCGGGTGGCTTACAAGTTGGAAGGCTTTAACAACGATTGGGTTGAATTGGATGGTGGAAGGGCTACTGCAACCTACACGAATCTTGATGCAGGCATTTACAGGTTCTTATACAAGGGTGCAAATGGAGACGGGATATGGACAGAAAGCACCAGTGAACTGGTCATTCAGGTGCTGGCGCCATGGTATCTGCGTTGGTGGAGTCTAACCCTGTGGGGAGGAATGATCGTGGTCATGGCTTTTGTAATCTTTAAATACCTGGTTCGCCAGGGAAAATTAGAACAAAGACTAAAATTCGAACAATTGGATAAAGAACGTGTGCATGAAATGGATCAGGCAAAATTGCGTTTTTTTACAAATATTACCCATGATTTTAAAACACCTCTTTCCTTGATTATTGGTCCGCTTGAGAAAATCGCAGAAAAAAATAAGGGAAAAGAAGATCAAAAGTATTTTTCAATAATCAACAATAATATTACACGCCTTCACCGGCTTATTGATCAGCTCATTTCTTACAGGAAAGCAGAAGCTGGTCATCTGGAACTGAATTACACAAAGACAACCCTGGGGAATTTTATTTATCCATTGGTGGAAGCATTTGAAGAAAATGCAAAACATATCAACGTAAACTTTTTTTACAAGGTGATTTCTCCCAATACCCCCATCGTCATCGACATTGATAAAACCGAACGGATTTTATTGAATCTGTTTTCAAATGCGGTGAAATTTACAGAACAGGATGGTGAAATTAGTATTGAAGCAGGCTTTTATGAAAAGGAAGGAAAGCAACTGTTGTATTTTGAGGTGGCTGATAGTGGTATTGGTATCTCAGAATTACAAATTGATAAAATATTTGACCGTTTTTACCGTGCCGTGGAAGATCGGGGGACATGGAGTGGTACAGGTATTGGACTGGCATTGTGCAAGTCTTTGATTGAAATAATGAATGGTAATATTTCTGTTGAAAGCGTTCAAAATAAAAGAACCGTTTTTAAGATCGAACTACCTTATGATGTAAAGGCGAAAGTGGAGGCAAAGGAAGATTTAAATAAATTCAGAAGAATTGTAACGGACTGGATGCCGGCAGAATTGGGTGAGATATCGGAACGATCAACTGATACAAATCTTCAATCCCTTTTAATCATTGATGATGAAAAAGATGTTCGCTCCTTTTTGCAGGAATCTTTTCGTGACAAGTACAATGTCACAGTGGCCGTGGATGGTGAGGATGGTCTTAAAAAAGTGTCTGAGTGCCAGCCTCAGCTTATCATTTCGGATGTAATGATGCCAAAACTGGATGGATATCAGTTGTGCGAAAAAATCAAAACAGATATTAAAACATGTCACATCCCTGTTGTTTTACTCACAGCGCTGGAAACAAACACGGACGAAATAAAGGGCTTAGAGAATGGCGCTGATGCCTATATTCGAAAGCCTTTTTCCATTGGTCACCTTGAAGTAACGGTGCGTAAGCTTATTGAAAACAGGCAAAAAATATTTGATTATTTTTCAGATCACAGCATCCTTAAAACCAATCAATCACTGGATATTTCAACACGGGAGCGAAAGTTCTTAGAAGATTTGTCGATGATTATTTTGAAAAACATGGAGAAATCGGCTTTTGGAGTTGAAGAATTGGCCAAAGAGGCCGGTATGAGTACATCCAGTTTTTACAGAAGGCTGAGAAAACTAACCGGGCAGGCACCGAGTTCGTATTTAAGAAATTTCAGGCTGCAAAAGGCGGCAGAATTGTTACAGGATAACTCCGATTTAAATGTAACAGAAGTGATGTTTGAAGTCGGGATCGAATCAGCATCCTATTTTGCATCATCTTTTAAGAAACTCTATGGGATGACACCTTCTGAGTATATTAAAAAAATTAGAAACACTTAGCCTCTGACTTTCCGGAATTATCTTAACGCATTTGCGCCTTAGTTTCCGAATGAATCTTTCCGCTTTAGGCTTGCCAATTGTTCACTTTCCCTTATTCTTTTGGTAAACAACCACGTCCATATTCAATGGCAAAAAGTTGCATTTTAAATTTTAATATGCGCGGTAATCGCTTATTGTAAGCTCAATTCCTTCAATATGCCTTCTGTGGTTGATTTGAGTTGATAAATGAATCATTTGAGCAAGTCGGATCACTTTTGAATTTGGAGCTTTGATGTTGTTATCAGCTCGATGCAATATAGATGTATTAATTTTTAAGCATGAGAAAAATTCACGTTATTATTACACTTCTGTCCTTGCTCATTTTTATCGCTTGTGAAACCGCAATAGATAAAAATCCAAAATACCAGCGCCCTGTTTGGCTGGAGGGAAAAGTATTTACAGTGGCCAGCAGCGTTTCGGACATATCCATGTTTACTGAATGCCTGGCACGGACAGGCCTTGATGAAATTTTAGATAAGAGTGGCTTGTATACGCTCATGGCGCCCACTAATACGGCCTTTGAAGCATATCTGACTGCAAACAATTATCAGAGCATTGATGAAATTGATTCAGCCGAACTCAAACGTTTGGTGTCAATACACATCCTGCTAAATCCATGGTCGAAAGACCAGTTGAGACAGCTTAATACGGGCGGATGGATAGATACGGATGATGATGATGCGCTTTACAGTGGGTACAAAAGGGAAACATTCTTACGACCTGAAAACAAGCTGTATAGGGTCTATGAGGTAGCCGGGAACAGACCCCTTATTTCAGACAATGGAAATGGGAAACGTATCGTGTATTCTGCATACAATAAATACGTTCCTTTATTCTACAGTGAATATATGAATTACAGTAATGTAACTTCTTCTGATTTTGAATTCTATTACGAGCGGCCTTTTGAGTCTTCTGAAATATATGTTGCCGGGGCACAACTGTTAAGTACCGGGGTAGATTTAAATGACGATGGCATTGTTGATGAATCTTATGCTGCTGAAAATGGCTATGTTTATCTCATTGACAGGGTAATTGAACCCTTGAAAAGTGCAGATGAGTTGCTCTTTCAAATTGAAGATAACATGCAGGTCTATGGCAAGTTCGGCGATCTGATTAACGAGTACGCATTGTTTACCTACAATGAACAGGCAACTTTGGCACAGGAAGGGGCCAATGAAGGCTTAAGTGTTGATAAACTTTATAACATAAGTTTTTCGAACCTGGCTTTTAATATCGCTAATGAAAACAACAGTATCGCCATTCACAATGCCATTTTTGCCCCTGAAAATGATGCAATCAATGATTTTGAAACAAATGTTTTAGGAAAAGGGAATGATTACTACGGTGGCTTTACCCAAATTCCAGGCGTACTTAAAAAATTGATTGTCGACAATCACATGGTTGCTAATCAAGCTTATTATCCGTCGCAGGCAGGACCTCAGGGAAGTCTTTATAATAGGGCCGGTGATAGGGTGGACTTGTCGGATGTCAATGTATTGAAAAAGTACTATGGTAGCAATTCTACCTTTATCGGGATAGACAAAATGCTTATGCCAGACATCTTTCCGTCGGTGGCAGCACCCGTCATCTTACGGCCTGCTTATTCTTCTTTCTTCGCGAGTATGTATGTGTCTGGGTTTTTCAATGTATTGAGCAATTTAAATACACAGTATACCTTATTTGCGATACCCAATGTGGCCATGGAAAACGATTCATCGCTTTTTCTTACCTACACGGATGATCTCATCACAGGGTTGAACATTACTTCCAGCCTGGCTTTTAATATGGAAACCCGTGCATGGAGCAACATCCCGGCCAGATCAACAGGAACAAGGTCTTTGCGGAATTTAATCAGTGGACAAATTGCCCTTGGGACCCATCAGGGGAGATGTAAAAAGGAATTTTTACGCACCTTATCAGGATATTACATTGGATTTAACAGTGAGACAGGTTTTGTGTGGGGAGGAGATACCACCCGGTTTGGATACATGGGAGATTCTGCCATGGTTTTAAATTTTAACACCGAACTGACAGAAGATTTTGGCAGTACTTATGGGCTTGCTCCGGTAAATGGAAAAACTTATAGCGTTAATCATTGGATGCAATTTCCACAAACAACCTTCTCTTTTAGTAAACTCAGGAATGGAAGCAGCCAGTTATTTTCTCAACTGATTCAAAAAGCAGGCCTTTTGAACTCGGTAACAAATCGACTTACTTTTTTGTCTGAAGGCGATGCGCTTACCGTTTTTGTGCCTTCGGATGCTGCACTAACTGCCATTGGTGCTGATACCTTGGCCACAGAGGCCTTACAAACACTGTTGCTGACTCATTTTATAAAAGGGGCAACCATGTTTACAGACAATGTTCTGAGGAATCCAATTCCTGACTCCTATTTTACAGCAGGCAATAAGTTGTTGAAAATCGGGAGCAGTGAGGCTGATAAAATTGATATCTATGCCAGGGATGGTTCCATATCTTTACAGATAGAAGAAAATGAAAACCTAACAAATATAATGTATTTAGGATGGGATAATGGGGATAATAATGATGGCAATACACTGCAAACCAAACAACAAGTCGGGATTTCTGTGGTCGTCCATTTTATTGATAGTGTGATTCAGCCAGACATTGTGTTTTAAACAAATTGATATCGATTAAAATAGACAACGGAATTATGAGGTTAAAATACTTTTTTTTCTTTTCCATTATACTGTTCTTCGCCTTTACTACAAGCGCACAGGATCATGTGGTAAGAGGCCATGTGAAAGATGATGCAGGATTACCTTTAATTGGAGCAACAATTGCTGAACTGGATCCAAATAACCGTATCATTAATGGAACCATTACCGACTTTAACGGTAACTATGTTATCTCCATGTCGTCTCCGGGTTCACGAATTCAATTTAGTTTCATTGGATTCAAAACCATCACCGAAGCATTAAAATTTCGAACAACCATAAATGTGCAGTTTGAAGCTGAAGAGAATATTTTAGCTGACATAACAGTTGTTGCAGATGAAATCACCACAACAGGAATTACCGGTCTTCCTGAAAACAGCAGGGTGGGTTCGGTTGGAGAATTAGACATGGCGTCAATGGAAGGGGAAGCCCTCAATGATGCAAGTGATGCCTTGCAGGGGCAAATCGCAGGTTTGGATATTGTTTCCAGTGGAAGCCCGGGGGGAAGTGCTAACATTGTTATTCGTGGACTATCGACCATTGGAGATGCAACCCCACTCATTGTTTTGGACGGGATTCCTCAACCTTCTTATCAGGATTTTGATTTTTCAACGGCCGATGCAGAGGATTTTAGTGCACTCCTGAGTATTCCCACGCATGATATAAAAGATATCCGGGTGCTCAAAGATGCCACCGAGTCAGCAGTATGGGGATCACGTGGGGCCAATGGCGTTATCGAAATTTTCACCCATCAGGGACGAAAAGGAAAAACCCGGTTTTCGTATGTATACAAAAATACCTTCAATGAAATACCACAGCAAATCCCAATGCTGACAGGCGATGAATATATTATGTTGCAACAGGAAATGTTATTTAACAGGGATGGACTTGTGGTTTACGACGATGAGATTGCCTACAACCCGAACTATGTTGATTTTTACAACTACAGTCAAAATACTAATTGGTACGACGAAGTGACTCAAAATGGATTCGTGCGTGAAAACAGTTTTAAAGTAGAAGGAGGGGGCGATAAAACCAGATATTATATTTCGTTAAATCTTTTTAATCAGGATGGTAATGTGATTAATGAGACATTAAATAAAATAAATACAAGGGTCAATTTAAGTTACAAAATATCTAAAAAAATTGAATTAACCACGCGCTTTACCTACCTGAATAGTTTAAAAGGGGCAAACTGGAAGTCGGTAGAAAGCATGGCCTATAAAAAAGCACCTAATATGGCTGTGTATGAGCACAACATGGCTGGGGAGTTAACTGGTGATTTCTTTAACCCGATAAACAATTATCAGGGCAATGGGGTGGCTTTTTACAACCCGGTGGCAGTGGTAAACTACAGCACAAACGACACTGAAACCAATCAGTTAAATTCCGATTTTATTTTAACATTGAAGCCCATTAATAATATCACCTACACCCAAACAATTTCAATTTTAAACAAGGGCACAAAACGAAATGTTTTTTTGCCCTACAATGCCATTGGGGAAGAATGGAATGCAGCGAACAATAACAACGCTCAGGAGCTAAACGTGGTTAACAATTCGGTGACTACCAGGGCATTGTTGAAATTCGTTATGCCCAGGGTTAAGAATCATAATTTGACCACCTCTTTTGTTTTTGAAACCAATTCTTCTACAAGTAAGAACATGAAAACAACCACCCAACTCAACAATAGTTATTCCATTGATGATCCTGCATCGGGCTCCATCGTTGGAACCATTGGATCTGGGTATTCAAAGGAAACATTGATTGGTTTGTTGGGAAGTGCTGCCTATAATTATAAAAGTAAGTATTATCTCACTGCGCTTCTGAGGGCTGATGCCTCTTCCCGATTTGGTGTAAACAACAGGTGGGGCGCATTCCCCAGTTTTGGCGTGAAGTGGATGATGGCAGAAGAAGACTTTTTTAAAGAATCTCTCAATGTAATTAAAACAAGTAACCTTTCGGTTAGTTGGGGACGTTCTGGCTATATTAACAACTCCATTGGTGCTTATACCCGGCACGGGATTTACAACGAGGGTCCTTACTATCTGGGGGCAGGCTCCATCGTACCATCACAGGTTCAGTTAGATAATTTGATGTGGGAGACCAGTGATGAATTAAGTTCATCCCTGGACCTTGGATTCTTCCAAAAAAACAAGCTAACAGTCTTGCTGGAGTATTATAATAAAAGGAAGTACGACTTAAGCTGGAGCAATTATGGCATCCCAACCTCATCAGGCTATGGTACACTGGATTCTTACAATGGGGGTGTGATACGAAATGTTGGTTATGAATTCACCGCAAGGGTTAACGATGTTATCAAAACCAAAGATTTTAGATTATTGCTCCGCTTTAATATTAATAAGAATAAAAACTGGTTCGAAGAATTCCCCGATAATCAGCAATTAACAAGTAACGGAGATCTGCTTACCAATATGACCTATCCGAATAAAGTGCAGGAGAACAAACCATTTGGATCAATCTTTGGGGTGCGTTATCTCGGGGTGTATGCAACAGATGCAGATGCTGTGGCGCGATATGCGGATGGGACCGTAAAAGTGGATGCTTATGGTAAACCGATACAGATGGCATTTACAAATGGAACAGAATTTAAAGGTGGAGATGCGCATTACGATGATATTAATTATGATGGTGTAATAGACATGAACGACGTGGTATACCTGGGCGATTCAAATCCAAAACTAACCGGAGGTTTCGGAGGGACCGCTAACTACAAGCAATTAAGTTTAACAGTTAACTTTTTCTATCGATTAAATTTCGACATCATCAATAATGTTGCCATGGATTCTGAAGGGATGAATAACAAGAACAATCAAAGCAAGGCAACGCTTTATCGATGGCGCAAACAGGGGGATGACTTCGAGGGAATGATTCCCCGGGCATACTACGATCATCAATTTAACAGTCTTGGGTCGGACAGGTATGTTGAGGATGGGACATTTATGAAATTGAATTCTATGACATTGAAATACTCCCTGGGTAAAGTAGGAAAGGATAAACTGCATTTGGACAATCTAAGTATTTCTCTTGATATGAGAAAACTATATACATGGACCAATTATTCCGGACAGAATCCGGAAATAACAACTAAGATAACAAATCCGTTTTGGGTGGCAACAGACAATGGGAATACAACGCCACCAAGGGTGTTTTCTCTGACCGTTTCTGCAACATTATAAGTGAGAATTGCAATGCTGGATATGTCGATAAAAAGATTAAAACGTGTAAATAATAACCTGTATCCATCAATTTTTTTAAGATGAAGATAAAAATCTCTATAGCACTAATATTGACGCTGACGCTTGTTGGGTGCAACGATTTTTTGGAGGAATATCCAAAAGATGGTCTTGTGCTTGAGCAGTACTGGCAAAACAAGGAAGATCTTTACAATGTATTGAGTGGCGCCTATGGCAGCATGGCTGAAATGGATGCGCGACTGTTTTTAAACGGTGAAATACGCGGTGATATGCTTGCCCAGGGTAGGAATATAACAAACTATGCCGGGAATTTAAATTTGATTATGGACGCCGATATTTTGGCAACCAACTCGTTTTGTACCTGGGCCGATTTTTATGAAGTTATAAATTATTGCAACTATGTGATAAAGTATGCACCCATCATACAACAAAAGGACAATACATTTTCAGATTATTATTTAAAGGCGAGCATCGCTGAAGCAACCGCTTTAAGATCGTTGATGTATTTTTACCTGGTACGTATTTTCAGAGATGTGCCTTATGTTACCTGGGCAACAGAAAGTGATGCCGTTGAATTGTTTCCTGCAAAAACCGGGGGAGACACAATTCTGAATTACATTCTAGAAGATTTGCTGGGGACTCAGGATGATAATACCCAACTGATTGAGCAAATTCCTGAGTTTTATGGCAGCAATGAATCAACAAAAGGGAGAATGAACCGCTATGCAGCATATGCCATGATCGCCGATATTGCACTGTGGATGTTCGATTATGAACTGGCACTTGAGTACATAGGGAAAATTGAAAACGCAGGACAGTTTATCCTTGTTTCCAATAAAGATTGGTACAAACAATTCTCCGAAGGCAACCAGTACGAAAGTATCTTTGAACTTCAAATGAGTACGTCCGGAAAAAGCCCGAATCGGATGTTTAAATTAACTGAAAATGTAGCAAACCAATATTTTGTTGCAAGTAACTATGCCGAAAACTTGTTTTTGAACAGTGACATTGAAAAAACACGAAAAGAAGGTACGCTGCTGGCGGATGGTACTGCCGATTATAAAGTTTACAAATACCTTGGTTATCTGCCTAGTAGCAGGTCTTCTGTTGGTTACATTCGGACCAGTACTGAACAGGGGGATGCTAATTTTATCATTTACCGTTATGCTGACATCATGCTGATGAAGGCGGAGGCCTTGTCCCAACAGGCAGCTCCGGATTTCGAAACAGCCCTTGAGCTTGTAAATACACTGCGTTTCAGAGCCAATGTGCCCCGCCATAGCCTGATTGATTTCGCTCAGTCAAAACTTACTGCAGAGGAATATATTTTAGAGGAAAGGGCTTTGGAACTGGCTTACGAGGGGAAGCGATGGTTTGATTTACTGCGCTATGCACGCCGCGACAATTATGCCCGGAAGGAGAAATTCATATCGCTTCTTATTGCAAATATATCACCTTCGAAACGCTTGATTGTGGCTTCGAAACTGAAAAATACAAATGGTTGGTACCTGCCTGTTTCCCAAACGGAAATAGAAAATAATCCCAACCTGAAACAAAACAGCTACTATGTTACGCCTGATTTATAGAAGCTGAAATGAACAAAAGTGGATGGAAATATAGAGTTTGGAGCTTGAAGACTCAGTTAAATGAAAACGCATTAATGAAAACGATGGATAAACAGATAAACGGTTGCAAAGGCACTTCTGCGAATGTCTTTACGGGGCAACCGAACGTGCATGACACTGTATTGAGATGGTGGAGGAGTGCAGGCGTCGTGGTGCTGTCACTGGGATTGCTTTTTATGATGTCCTGTACCGAGGAAACAACACCAACGTTTAGGGATAACTATTCAACCTTATATACTTTTTTAGAGGACAATGAAGAGGTTAGTTTGTTTAAAGCGATTGTTGATGCAGCTATTATTCCGAATACATCGCAAAGCATGAAAAGTGTTTACAGTTCTTATAATAGTAACAACGGAAATAACCAATACACATTAATGCTTCCGGATAATGAGGCCATCGAAAAATATCTGGCAGAGTTGGGTTTAAGCTTTGAGCAACTGACAGCTTCAGCACAGGACTGTTGGGATTTGGCAGCCAATCATTTGTTAAACCTCGAACTTTATAGTCGGGATTTTCCAAACGGCGAAATTCCGGATAGCTCATTAAATGGTGAAAAACACACCATTAGATACGAGGAAAGTGACAATGGTGTTATTTATTACATCGATGAAATCGCTTCCGTTAAAATCCCGGATTTTGTGGTGAGCAATGGCATCGTGCATATCATCGACAATGTACTTATCCCAATTACCTATACCTCCGGTGACTGGCTTAAAAGTAAAAGCGAATACAGCATCTTTTTTGATGCGTTGCAGATAACAGGATTCTACGATCGACTTCAGGAACTGGATCCTTTAACGTCTCCTTTAACAATGTTTGTGGAGTCAAACCTTGTGTTTCAAAAGTCAGGCATCTATTCCATCGATGATTTAAAACAAAAGTTAAGTCCTGCTAAAACCAACTATACTGAAGATACAAATCCACTCTACCAGTTTATTGCCTATCATCTTTTGCAGGATAAGGCGCTTTATATCTCAGATATGACTGATGGGAGAAGCAATCAGGGAACTTATATTTCCTATCCGCTGCCCATTACCCTGAGCCCGGATCTGAGTCTGTATGATGGTTTGAGTAAAGGAATTGCCCTGAATGACGGGTTTAAAGTACTGGATACCCTGGTGAGTGTAACAGGAGATACCACTTTCCTTGATTATGTATCGCTTTATGAGTCGAAAAGCAATCGGCCAACAACCAGCGGTGTGATGCATTTTGTAAATCATATGCTGGAAGTTAGTACCAAAATCACCACTGCAATTACGGATTTTGACTTTACAGAAGACCCTGCGATCCTAAATGCTCAGGGAGAAACCGTCAATGTGTATTATTCATTTAAAGATGAAGACCTGGAACGCTTTGATTTTGGAGGAGAACTTGAATTCATAACCTATTTCAGGAACGATGATGATGGGGAAAATGCCAGGAATAAGGATTATATCATGTTTGGTGGCCTGTATGAGCTCAGTTATAGAACAACCCGGATTGTACAGGGGGATTATAACCTGCAGTTAAGGTTGGATGCCACCAGAATAAACGGACTTGTTGACGTGTATCTTGATGGGAAAAAGGTGGGAGCAACAATCAACCTGAGTGCTCAGGT
>JBFHER010000099.1:0-12185 GCA_041584055.1 Bacteroidales bacterium | reverse complement strand
TATGCGGCCGTTGGAGTTATTACCATGTCGTTCCCATTTTCTGCGGCTGTAATTGGCGCCTGTGGTACCCAGTTACGCCACCACATCATGGTAGCCCCTTCGCTTAATCCACCCTCTACAATCTCATCCCAGCCCATCAGCTGCTTCCCTCTTGCCTGTAAAAACTTTTCTATTCGGCGGTTAAAGTAAGACTGTAGTTCGTGTTCATTTTTTAATCCATTTTCTTTAATTTCATGCTGACATTTGGGGCATTCTTCCCAGGATTCTATTCTCACCTCATCGCCTCCAATATGTACATATTTACAGGGAAACAATTCAACTACTTCTGCTAAAACATTTTCCATAAATGTGTAGGTGGTTTCTTTTCCTAAACAGACAGGTGAAGAAAAAACACGACCCCATTCGGCTTTACCTGTACAGGATAGAAACAAATAATTGTCAATGGCAGACTTAAAGTGACCAGGCATGTCAATTTCCGGAACAACGGTAATACAACGGGCATCGGCATAGGCTACAATTTCTTTAATCTGCTCCTGTGTAAAAAAACCACCATACTCTTTTTGACCGTTTGACTCACGAAAGTTTTTAGGATCGATTGTGTAAAGCTCATTTTCCACGGCACGTTCCATACAGATGGAATCCTGGTTATTTGGTATACGCCATGCTCCTTTTTCAGTAAGCAGGGGGTATTTCTTTATTTCAATGCGCCATCCCTGATCATCTGTGAGATGCATGTGGTAGGTGTTCAATTTATAAAGTGCCATGTAGTCAAGAAATTCCTTTACTTCGTCTATGGTGAAAAAGTGACGGCTAAAATCCATGTGCATGCCTCGCCATGAAAATCGAGGTTTATCCCTTACCACACAAGAAGGTACCAACCAATCTGCTTTGACCACTTCTTTGTTTTCTATTTGCGGAGGCAATAATTGACGAATCGTTTGTACACCATTAAAAAATCCTGCTTCAGATGAGGCTTTAACAACAATCTTATCAGGGCTCACTTCCAACTGATATGCTTCCTTGTTTAAATCATCTGTTTTTTCAAATATGAGTCCTTTTGCCTTCGTCTTTTTTTCGATATTAAGTTCAAACCCTGCTGATCGCTTCAGCATATCCAGCAGGTAAGTGGCAGCCTTCAAAGCACTTTCATCCTGCAAATACACGGGAGTGCCTGAGGTAAATCTAAATGAACTTTCATTTAATTCGAAGGAAACCGGCTTTGGAATTATTGAAATTTGTTCCTGATTAAAATCAGGGTTTGAACATGCGTTCAGCAATAAGGTGCCGAGGAACGCAACAAGCATGTATTTTTTCATTCTGCGATATCTTTTACTTATTAAAATTCATATTGATTTCACCATCTTCCAAACGCCAGTCATTTCCAAAATAACCGGCAGCCTTTATGCCCTCGTAACCATGTTTGTAAAGGTCCGCTGTAAAAATCATGACATCCGGGACACCCACCCCTGAAATAAAATAGCGATTGGGGTTTGCACTTTTAAAACCAATCATTCCGGTACCTGAAACCACCCCTACGGAGGCAAGATCGCTATCAATCCTTGGATAAATGAAATAGGCAGCAAGGCTATCACCTTTAAAAAGGTTGTCTCCCATCTTCAGTTCACCCCGTTTTACCTGTATGGGACAATGTTTCAGTAGCATTGTCCATGCCGCATTGGTGCTTGCGTTGCCGTAGAGTATGACTGACCGGTCTTTGTAAAGATCATTTTTAAATTCACTATCCGGGATGATATCAATGGATCCGTTTCCTCGATAATAAAATGTCTCTGCATCGAACTTCGCCTTGCTGAAAGACCAGGAATTTTCTGCTTTTGTTCCCTTTGTGGAATACACGAAAAGCATGTTATGACGAAATGCATCTTTAAAATTCCCGTACCGTCCCGGATTTTTTTCAAAGGCACTGACAGCCATATTGCGTAGTGCCCAGGCATTGTTTGACTTTGTAAACCAGATATCCTTGCCCAAAGCATTCAACGCAAAGGTGAAAGGTTTTTTGTCAACTACGATTTCAAGGGTATCGGCGCCCACACAATGGTTCAAATCAAGTTTAAATGTTAACAGATTTTCTGTTTCGACAGTGATCCTGCGAAATTTAGGAACGATGTCATTTTTCTTTTGTCGTTCACTTTGTACATTTTGGCTTATTTTCACGCCACAGAATTCAAAGGGTTTTTCCTGTTGACAGAGGGTAACAAAACGGTTGGATGCTGAAACACCGGGGCTTGCGGTCCTGAATTCGAAAGTTTTTATCTCCTCATTATCAGGAATGCTATGCCAACTAAAATAGTCGAAGATGCTTTCAAAATCCACTCCAAACCAGTGTTTTTTACCGGGATGCTCATAATAGGCAAAATCCGGATGATATGTGCTTAAGTGCTCCCGCATGAAGCGTGCCTGCTCTACCGGAACCACCTGATCGGAATCACCGTGCTGAACAGAAATGCCATGCTGAAGATAATTTCGGGATAATTCGAGGGTATGACTGGAGTGACTTGCGCGTTCAAACAATTTTTCGAGGGGCGAAGGGCTTTCTTTTTTTCGCATGTTGGCATATGAAAAAAAAGAATACCACCCGGACATAGGAGAAATCGCCGCCCATTTGTCCGGAAATATAGCACCCAATTGCCATGTCCCATGTCCACCCATGGAATGGCCTGTTAAGTAGGTTCTTTTCGGATCTGTGCCATACATCTTTTCTGCAATTCGTTGCACCTCCATGGCATCCCATCTTCCCCAGTCTTCCCAATCGAATCCGTAATCTCTTCGATTGGTTGGGCATATCACATGTCCCCAATCTTTTGATTGATATGCGGCAGATTGACCACGCGCTTCAACTGCAGCACCGTGTAAAGACAAGAACATGGCCGGTTGTGCGTCATCCTTTATCGCTCCTTCACGCACAGCAAAATACTGAACACTTCCATCCATATCAGAGATAAATGTGCGCACATAAAACTGATCGTTGGACCTCACTTTGTATCGAACCACTGTTTCATCAAGCAAAACAGTCCCATTGTAGAGTTTCAGAACCACATCCACTGTATCCCTTTGTGTATATGAATCTTTCACCCAATAGGCCACTTTACGCATTGTTAATGGAACAATTGATGCCACGGAGGTTTCAACTTCAAATCCATTACATTTGGCGATGATTTTTAAATTCTTCTGTGTTTTATTGGTGGCATTTAAGATTCTTATACCACCCACTTTTTCATCCTTCTCCGTTGTTATAAAATCCGGTGTGGTTAAATCTCTCTGCATAAAAGAAATATTTTTTTCAACGGGGAGCAATTGAAGTTTCACCTGCCCCCGCGAACCCTTCACCAGAAAGGCATTTTCACCTTTCATTATTTCAATCGGGTGAGATGTCAGCCTTTTGTTATACAAATCACCGCCACGTGGGTTTCCATTCACATACACCTCTGCATGGCCGGATATATCTAGAATACGGATGCATTCATCAGGAGAATTGTAAGTCAGGAACAAATACCCACCTCTTAATTTTCGTGATTCAAATACACCCTTTTCGTTCGGTACAATGCTTTCCCAGCTCTGGGCATTCCCGCTGCGATCGATGCCCACAGAATCATTCAAAACAGGATGATACAAATTGTTTAAAATGAGTTGATGATAAACCGGATCAATCGTAACCACAGATCGTCCTCCTTCGCCCACTGCACCAACAATCAAAGCCTGCTTAAAAAAAACAGTATCCTGGGCAAATCCTGACGTCGCAACCAGCAGTGCAAGCAAACCCCACAAGTTTTTTATACTGAGCATTTGGAATTGTCTTATTTAATTTAAACTGAGATACACTTCTCTATTAATCTGTTATACATTAACTTATCTAACCTGCAACTTAAAGATGGTATCCACCGCATCAGGGTCAATTTCATCGGGATAAAGAAAGACCCCTTCGCTTATTTGCTTAAACCTGATTTTCTTCCCATCGAAGGTTTGGGCTGAAGTGACTTTCTGATCCAGCGCTTTAATGAAGATGTAATTCTCTGTTGGCGGATTTAGTACATGAACATAAAGTGTTTTCCCTTTTGAGGTGATGGTTCCCCATTCCTGAGAGCCGGTTACCTGACCACGTGTTCCATAAATTGACTCGCCAAATCTGGAAGTCCATTCCCCAATCTCTCCAAGAGTTTCTACAAACTCTGGTTGAATTTCACCATTTGGCATGGGACCAACATTTAACAATAAGTTCCCGTTCTTACCTGCAGCTTTTACCAGAAAATGAATAATTTGTTTGGTGGATTTAAAACTCTTATCATTTAATCCAAAGCCCCAAAACTTAGCCATGGTCGCACAAGACTCCAAAGGCAACTCACTTACTTTTACACCTGCACTGTAGCCTCCCATATTTTCACCAGGAAGGTCGCGTTCAAATGTTTGAATATCTTCACCGGGAATTGGTTGAAGGTGGTGATTGTTCGCAATCAATGTGGCTGGACTTAATTCATGGATTAATTTATAAATTTCGTTGTAGCGCCAATCCACCGTTTTACGTTCCCAATGACCATCGAACCAGATGCAACCAATCTCGCCGTAGTTTGTCAGCAATTCAGTCAATTGTTTCTTCATAAATGCGATGTAGCTATCCCAATCAGCATCCACGGGTTTTCCATCTACGATTTTCTTTCCAAATCCATAATCATCCCGGGCCCAGTCCAAAAGGGAGTAGTAAAAATTAAGTTTTATCCCTTCCTTTTTACATTCTTCCGCGAGGGCTTTCAGTGGGTCTTTTCCATAAGGGGTTGCATCCACAATATTGTAATCAGAAGCTTCCGTGTCGAACATACTGAAACTATCGTGGTGACGCGATGTTATAGTGATGTACTTCATTCCGGCAGATTTTGCTATTTGCACCCATTCTTTGGCATCAAAATCAAGGGGATTAAAAAAAGTAGCCAAACGGCTGTATTTATCATAAGGAATACGCTGATTCAACATAACCCATTCGCCATCACCAAGTATGCTGTATATACCCCAGTGGATAAACATCCCGAATTTCATGTCCTGAAACGCTTTACGGGCTTCAAGATTTCCTTCTGTTGGCGTATACTCGTCCATGGGGAAAGCATATTGCTGCGCCTGTACTCCAAGGCCAATCACTAAGAAAAATGCGATAAAAATTGATTTCTTCATGCTTTTAATTTTTATGTTTTTATTTTATTCTTTCAATCAGAGTTAAAGTTTTGGTTCGGCGCCCATTTCCATTTCCAATACGCCTCCTGCAACTATTTCATGATGCATCAGCCAGAACCGATCCAATTCTTTTCCATTTAGTTTCATGGATTGGATATATACATTCTCAGGTGAATTATTTTTTGCTTCAATGATGAATTTATTGCCGTTATAATACGTTTCATCCAGATTGATTTCCACCCGATTAAAAACGGGGCTGGTAATCTGATATTTATTATCACCCGGACAAATTGGGTGAATTCCCATGGCCGTTAAAACATACCATGCAGACATTTGCCCAACATCTTCGTTTCCACACAGTCCGTAGGCACCAGTTCCATATGCTTCACTGCAGATTCTGCGGGTCCACTTTTGGGTTAAATGAGGCACTCCAGCAGTATTCAGCATAAACGGGACATGATGCACGGGCTCATTTGCATGGTTGTAATAATTGTTCCACAGAAAGTCTCCAGGGGTATTTTCAAAAAAAGTTATCAAGGAATCTCTGTAGGCATTTTCTCCACCCATAAGGGCCTTTAAACCTTCTAAATCGTGGGGAACAAACCACCCCTGCTGAAATGGATTACTTTCGATGCAACCCTGACCATGCACCGTCTTCCCCTTCCATTCTGTCCATTCACCATCAGCTGTTCTGGCGCGGAACCATTTCACTTCGTCATTCCATATCTCACTGTAATTTTTTGAACGCCTAAAATATTCGCTGGCAATATGCGGTTTATCCAAAGCCTCAGCAAAGGTTCCCATACACCAATCTGAATAAGCATATTCAAGGGTCATTGAAACTTTTTTAGGACTGTAGCCAAGGGGTTCGTTACTAAAGGTATCAACTGTATTTTTACAATAGTCGAAAGCCTTTTCAACAGCGTAGTTTCTGATGCCCTTTTGATAGGCATCCACGATCACCGATACAGCAGGATTTCCCAGCATACATCCGGAATAGGCATTCAGCATTTCCCATCGTGGCAGGTATTTTCTCCCACTGAACTCAGCCATTTGCAGAAGGGAGTTGATTTCATCGTTAACCAATGAAGGGTTAATGATTGTTTGCAAAGGAAACTGAGAGCGAAATACATCCCAACCGCTAAAAATAGAACGATAGGTAAATCCGTCCGTTTGATGCACTTTTTTATCCGCACCTACATAATTCCCATTGACATCTGAGAAAGTACGGGGATCAATCATTGTATGATAGAGCGCAGTATAGAATATTGTTTTTTCCGTTTCGCTTCCCCCCGACACCTTCACATTTTTAATGGCATCGCGCCATAAGTTACGGGCCTGCAACCGTACTTTATCGAAGTCCCAGTGATCGATATCGTGCTGTAGGTTTTCTCTTGCGCCCTCGATGCTTACAAAGGAAATTCCACTTTTCATCAGCACCTGCTCGCCTTCTCTGGTCTCAAAATTTGTATAAAAGCCCAGGTGTTTGCCGTGTTTTTCCTTTGCATTTTTAAAAAGAGGGGCATTTTTAACGGCTTGTTGATAGGCATCCTGCCGGATGTGCCGCATCTTCCTTCCTTCTTCCGGAATATCTGCACTCCAAACACCATAGTCCTTAAGTGGTTTATTGAACTCACACCAGAAGTACACTACATAATCTGCATTCCCCTGACCTGCTCCCCATCCGCCCCCTTCGGGTGGACACTTCATCCAACCGGAGATGGTATGCTCGTTTTCTACTTTCACATATTGTTCGGTGGATGTACCGCCTACTCTTCTGGACAAATCAATTTGAATCCGGGAACGATCGCTTTTAGGATAGGTAAAGCGAATGATTCCGCTTCGTGGAGCTGCCGTGAGTTCGACCCTTACCTGATAATCATCCATTGTAACAGCATAGTACCCAGCTTTTGTAACTTCCGTTTCATGTGAATAACGAGAACGGTAACCATTCTCCGGATCTTCCGGAACACCCCGGTTTGTAATTAGATCTCCCACCGTTGGGGTAACCAAAAAATTACCCAAATCACCAAACCAGCCCACACCACTCATGTGGGTAAAACTAAAACCTTCCAGTGTTGGGTGTTCGTAGGAATAACCGCTTCCATTATCGCCTCCGGTATAGGTATCCGGGCTCAATTGCACCAGGCCAAAGGGTGTTGCAGCACCGGGAAATGTTTTCCCGAAACCATGCGCATCTCTCGTTTTTTTTCCATAGGTAACAGCGCCAATAATTGGATCTATGTAATCCACTGCTTCTTTCACTTCCTGTTGAGCACAAGCAGCAAAGAGCAAACCAATTAATCCATAACACCAGTAATTTATTTTTTTTCCCTGTCCCATGGCCGATGGTTTTATTTATCCATTTTATAAATGTCAACCGACACATCATTCCCCTGGATTTCACCCGGGGTTGAACGACCGTTCCTGACGATCACTTCCAGTTCAGCAGCAAGTGCTTCAACAATCGCTGGATGTTGCTTGTAAACATTGTTTTGCTCTGCCTCATCCTCTTCGAGGTCATAAAGCTGAATCTCTGGCAATTCCTGCGTACGTGCCTGTTTATCGTTGGGAGAAGTCCATCCTCCGGATCCGGGGCACAGTTCAAGTTTCCATTTTCCTTTTCGAATTGAAAATTTACCATTAATTGAATGGTGGATCACGGTTTTGTACGGACTTTCTGAATTCCTATCCTTCAACAGCGGTAGGATGCTGTAAGAATCTTCACCCTCATTGTCAGGAACATCAATTCCTGTGATTTCGGCACAGGTTGCCATTAAACTGGTTAAACAAATGAGTCTATTATTTTTAGATCCGGCCTCTATCATTCCAGGCCACCTAACCATAAAAGGGACTCTATGTCCGCCTTCCCAGATATCCGATTTTGAACCACGGTACTGAGCACTGGCAAAATGACCATATTCTTTTTCAAGCCTGTCACCTTTTGCAGCAGGATAAGAGCATCCATTATCGCTTGTAAAAAACACCAATGTATTTTCCGCGATACCGCTCTTCTCAAGCGCATCCATAACACGCCCTACCACATGATCGGTTTCCATAACAAAGTCGCCATAGTCGCCCATTCCACTCTTGCCCTGCCATTCTTCGGACGGAACAACCGGAGAATGCGGGGAGTTCAGTGCCAGGTAAAGAAAGAATGGTTCATTGCCTTTTGATTTTTCTTCGATATACTTACTTGCATGATCACCCAGAAATTGCAGCATCCTGATGCTTGGCATATTATCAATTACTTCATCATCTTTAATTACAGTTTCCATGGATGCAGAATGATGAAATCCCAGATAGGTATCAAAGCCACGGCTTATAGGTCCGTTAGGAATTTTTGATCCAACGGGTGCAGGACCGGGTCTTTTTTTCCCCTGATACACATCTACCTGATTTCCTTTTTGGTCTGTAACAGCAAAGCCCAAATGCCATTTGCCCATGGCAGCTGTGTGGTATCCCGCCTTTTTCAACAGCGCTGGCACAGTTAACTGATCTTCGGCAATCAAAGGCTCAAATTCCTGACTTCCCCCCAGCACACCTTGTTGCAAGCGTGAGCGCCATGCATATCTTCCGGTGAGTATGCCATACCTGGTTGGCGTACATACAGATGAACCGGAGTGGGCATCAAAAAATGTCATCCCCTGAGAGGCGATTTTATCCATTTGGGGCGTCAGAATTTTGCCTCTCTCCGGATTGAGACATTGTACATCGCCATAGCCCAAATCATCGCATATGATGTACACTATATTGGGCAACTTTTTGGCATGATTCTGTGTACAGGAGAGCGCTGAAAGGGCCCAGATTGTTAAAATTATTACGTTTGTTTGAAACCTCATCTTTTGAATCCTTTTATTTTAGTCTTACTTCTGTGATTCTGCCTAATAAATTACCTTCTTTATCAAATAAACCAGCTTTCAGTAAATTTCCGGGATTTGTCTTAAATACGCCCTCATATTTTTGTGCCCTTACAGAAGGGGCATCGCCGTTCAGCGTATAATAAATATCGTAGCCCATCATTTCTGTTTCAAGGTACACGATTGCCTTATTGTGTAACTGGTCGATGGCAAAGGGTGCATATATAGTATACATGCTGGTTGAGTAGTTTATTTTATCACGATCGAGTTGTGCGAAGTGCAGTTCCAAAGCTGATTGAAATCTCGCCCAATCTTTGTTGCTGGCCTGGCTCCATGCCACTTCGGCATTGGCAAGTGCACGAGGGTAAAGCATGTATTCGCTATGTGCCTCTGTTGGGGTAAATTCACCCCACAAACATGCCTCGGTTCCTTTTACCAATTTTGCTTCTTCGGTGGTCAGTGCCTCAGGAATGGGTTCGTAACTGTATACCTTCCACAATGGAAGAACAACATTAGGACCTTCCGGCTCCATAGCTGTTGGTCCCTGTACCTGACTGATATACGAATGTTGATAATCAGCCATGATTGTAGGGTAACCACCTTTTGGTGCATCCACTTCAGGCGTATGTCTGCCTCTTCTCCACGCCATGATTGTTGCTCCGGCTGCACCTTTCCCACTGAGGATTTCATCCCATCCAATCATGATTTTCCCTTTGGATGTAACCAGTTTGTTGACGCGTTGAATAAAATGGCTTTGCAGTTCTTCTTCATCTTTAAGATTGTTTTCCTTGATTACCCTTTGACAAAGCTCACATTCTTTCCAGTTTTTCTTATTGCACTCATCGCCGCCAATATGAAGGTATTTTGAAGGGAATAAATTTGCGACCTCTGCAATTACATTTTCAAGAAACTCATATGTTGTTTCTTTCCCTGCACAGAGGGCATTGTCGGGGGCCTTGCCACCCGTAGCGACCTCAAAGTTAGCCGAATCGACGCAGCACAGAAAAGGATACGAGGCAATCAGTGCTTTGCTATGTCCCGGCACATCAATTTCCGGAATGATTTCCACGTTGCGTATGCGGGCATATTCTATGACTTCCCGGATATCATCTTTTGTATAAAATCCGCCAACGGTTTTAGGTTCTTCTGCCGTTGCGAGTTCCCTCTGCCACCAGTGAATTCCTGTTCTATCAGCACGCCACGCTCCTTTTTTTGTTAAATTTGGATACCTGTCGATTTCAATTCGCCACCCCTGATCGTCAGTCAAATGCCAATGCATTTTATTCATCTTGTAAGCCGCAAAAACATCAATCTGCTTCATTACAAACTCCTTACTCAGGAAATGACGGGACACATCCAACATCATACCACGCCATTCAAAGCGAGGCCGATCCTTTACAAACATACATGGTACTTCATGGCATTCAGAGCTCACATGGATTGCCTGTCTCAATGTTTGAAAACCGTAAAAAAGGCCGGCATAATCTTTGGCTGTTATCACAATTCTTTTGGACGAGACATCCAAATTATAACCTTCATCTGCAATGGACTCATCGTGTGATAATTGGAATAAAATAAAGTTTGATGACGGTGCTTTCTTTCCGGTGTTAACCTGGACTTTGATGTGTGTGTCGTTCTCTATTTTTTCCAAAAGATAAGCCTTGAAATCCGCTTTTATTACTGAAGGAATTAAAACTTTAGTTTTTTCTGAAAACGTAAAACTTCCATCTTTCATCACCACCGATTCAGGCTGAGGAATAAAGGCACACGAACGCTCCGTAGCCTTTAATTCACTCAAGAGGAATGAAATGATCAATACAAGATAAATTTTTTTCATCATAGATGTTTTATAATTTACAAGGGGACAACAAAGGTGTTGAATGAACGGGCATCCAATTCGGTGTTCACTTTTTTGGTATTGATATTCAAACTCAGTGTGCAATTTTTATCCTTGTTATTATATGCAAAAACAATCACCTCATTTTTATCATTGTCGTAAAAAACAAGCGCATTCTCTGTGTCGTCTGTTGCGGCTAACTTCACGCATCCCTTACGAACAAAGGCACTCAGATGCTTCATTAAATAAAACTCAGGATTGAAGGTGATTGATTTTGTACGGCTGTCAACTGAAATCATTGAATTCTGTTTCCAACCCCACTGACTCTTGCCTGTTTCATCAAGTATTATATTCCAGTACATGTAAGCATTTGTACCATGTTCAAAGTAATGCTTCATCAGGCTAAATGTATATTCGGCTGCTTTCCAATCGTTGGATCCATCACCACATTCTGTTTCCGTTTGCATCAACTGCATTTGTGGATATTTCCTGTATACTTCAGGAATGACGCCTTTGCCGGCCCATTGGAAACCAACGCCTTTCACAATATCCAGTACGTTTTTGTATTGGAGTACGTCATCCACGCGCTCAATCTGTGGGCGTTCAATGGTACCCAGCCAAATGTCAGCATCAATCCCGTCTGCTTCGAACTGAGGTGCAAGGTAATCAGCGATAAATATACCCAGGTCCTGTGGTTTCCATACACATGAAGGGAAATTTTGAGCAGAGTTTGGTTCATTTTGAACATGCACTGCCTCAATCTTTATCCCCTCATCCTCATAAGCCTGAACAAATTTTGAAAAATAGAGTGCATACGCCTTAAAGTAATCCGGTTCGGTTATAAAGCGGGAAACCAGTTCTTCAGTTGAGCTTAGCTCAGGTGCTAAATCGTTGACCTTGGGATCTGCCTTGCATGCATAATGTTTATTATGCTTCATCCAGGAAGGAGGGCACCATGGCGAAGCCCAAACCCTTATATGGGGATTTATTTTTTGTGCTTCCTTGATGTATGGCACAAGCCGTTGCCTATCCCGTTCAATGGTGAAGTTTTTCATTTCAAAATCCTCTGGTGTTTCATTGTGACTATACCAGTCCACCGCGTAATCATTTGCACCAATGGGCATGCGACACAAATTAAATTTACAGCCGGCTTCAGGATCGAACAATTCTGTTAACAATTGCATCTTTTCTTCCGGTGACACCATGTTTAAAGCTTCCCAGCCCATTTCATTAAAGCAACCGCCAAAGCCATCGATGATCTGTTGTTGACTTTGCGTGTCGATGTTTATTACAATTTCCTCCAATCCTGAGGT